>DASUGV010000507.1:0-2337 GCA_036273835.1 Rhodocyclaceae bacterium | reverse complement strand
ATGACGAGATACCCAGTGTAAGCATCGAATTACCGCCAGAAGCATTACCGCATCTGTTTGATGGTGTCGATGCATTCGGCCGCCACGCGCGCGTAAATGGCGATGCGCATTTTGCGGAAACGATCGCGCAATTGCTACGCCATCTGCGGCCCGACCTTGGTGCCGCGCTAAGCCCCATCTTCGGCGATATTCTGGCTCATCGCCTGGAGCGGGGCTTTGATACCGCGATCAACAATGCACAAAATGTCGCACGCAATTTGGGCGCAAATATTCTCGAATATGTCCGCGAAGAAAAAGCGCTCGTGGTTAAACGTGGCGAACTCGAGAATTGGAATTTAGAACTTGCTCGACTGCGGGATGATTTAGCTCGGCTAGAAAAACGTATGGAGCGAATTTCCAGTCGAGCTTGATGAATAAAAAGGGGCCTGCCAGCCCCTTTTTATTTGTGTAGCAAAATCAATGGCCGCGTTTTTTTAATCGTTCAATTGCGGCAAGCTGGCCGATTGCAGCGGCCAATTCGCCTTGTGCTTTGGCGTAGTCAATTTGTGCTTCTTGATTCGACAATGCTTCTTCAGCGCGGCGTTTGGCTTCTAGCGCTTTCGCTTCGTCCAAATCTTTACCGCGGATTGCCGTATCGGCGAGCACGGTAACCAGACTAGGCTGAACTTCTAACATGCCGCCCGCCACGAAGATGATTTCCTCTTCCGACTGATTGGGCCGCTTAATACGTACTGTCCCAGGCTTGATGCGAGTAAGCAACGGCGTATGCCCGGGCAGGATACCCAACTCGCCCGCCTCGCCCGGTAGTGAAACTATTTCGGCGAGGCCCGAGAAGACTTGTTCTTCGGCGCTTACGACATCTACATGTACGGTCATTGCCATAGTGTTTCCCTTATCGAGGAGAAGAAGACAATGCCGTTGTCATGCCTTCCTTTTTCCTCAAATTCTTATTGCAGCGTCTTGGCTTTCTCGACAGCTTCTTCGATGGTACCAACCATATAAAAAGCCTGTTCGGGCAGATGGTCGTATTCTCCATTGACGATGCCCTTGAAGCCCTTGATGGTGTCCTTCAATGTGACGTACTTGCCCGGCGAACCGGTGAACACTTCGGCGACATGGAAAGGTTGCGACAAGAAACGCTGAATCTTGCGTGCGCGATACACCATCAGCTTGTCGTCCGGCGCCAGTTCGTCCATGCCCAAAATCGCGATGATGTCGCGCAGCTCTTTATAGCGTTGCAAGGTTTGCTGCACACCACGTGCGACGTTGTAGTGCTCTTCGCCAACAATCAATGGATCGAGCTGACGCGAGGTCGAGTCGAGCGGATCGACCGCTGGGTAAATACCCAGGGCGGCGATATCACGTGACAGCACGACCGTGCCGTCAAGGTGCAAGAAGGTGGTTGCGGGCGAAGGATCGGTCAAGTCATCCGCCGGCACATACACGGCCTGAATGGAGGTGATCGAACCCACCTTGGTCGAAGTGATGCGCTCTTGCAGCTTGCCCATTTCGTCAGCCAATGTCGGCTGATAACCCACGGCGGAAGGCATACGGCCAAGCAACGCGGATACTTCCGTACCGGCCAGCGTGTAGCGATAAATATTGTCGACGAAGAACAGGATGTCGCGGCCTTCATCGCGGAATTTCTCGGCCATGGTCAAACCAGTGAGTGCGACGCGCAAACGATTGCCCGGTGGTTCGTTCATCTGACCGAATACCATTGCTACTTTGTCCAGGACGTTGGAATCCTTCATTTCGTGATAGAAGTCATTCCCTTCACGAGTGCGCTCACCGACGCCTGCGAACACCGACAAGCCGCTGTGCTGCTTGGCGATATTGTTGATCAACTCCAGCATGTTCACAGTTTTGCCGACGCCTGCGCCGCCGAACAAACCAACCTTGCCACCTTTGGCAAAAGGACAGATCAGGTCGATCACCTTGATGCCTGTCTCGAGGAGCTCGACAGAAGGCGACAACTCGTCGAACTTCGGCGCGCTCTGGTGAATCTCGCGCAGTTCTTGCGATGCGATGGGACCGGCTTCGTCGATAGGACGGCCCAGCACATCCATGATACGGCCCAAGGTGCCGGGACCAACCGGCACCGAAATACCTTTACCGGTGCCATTGACTTTCATGCCGCGACGCAAACCGTCGGAAGAGCCCATGGCAATCGTACGCACCACGCCATCGCCAATCTGCTGCTGTACTTCGAATGTCAAACCTTGCTCGACCAGCGCGTTTTCTTCGGATGCATCCAGCATCAGCGCGTCATATACCTTTGGCATAGCGTCGCGTGGAAATTGAATGTCCACGACGGCACCAATACATTGAACAACG
>DASUGV010000506.1:0-6927 GCA_036273835.1 Rhodocyclaceae bacterium | reverse complement strand
GGCCCAGATGCGGGTAGGCAATGTGGCATTGCACGCCGCGGATCGTGAGCCGGCCGTTGAGCGAGCCACGGCGGCCGTTCTTGATCATGTCGCCAAGCCGGTCGACACAGGTCGGTTCGCCGACGATGCAATAATCGATGTGCTCGCCACGCGCGCGCAGCGCTTCGACAACCTTGACGGTGCCGTCGGTCGCGGCGCCTTCTTCGTCCGAAGTCAACAAGAGCGCGATCGATCCTTCGTGATCAGGATGACGGGTGACGAAACGCTCTACGGCGGTGACGAAAGCGGCGAGCGACGTTTTCATGTCCGCCGCGCCACGTCCATACAGATAACCGTCTCGTTCGCTTGGCGCGAATGGATCGCTGCTCCACTGTTCGAGCGGACCGGTCGGTACTACATCGGTATGTCCGGCCAGGCAAATCAACGGCTGCGTCGTGCCACGTCGTGCCCATAAATTACAGACGCCATTGCTGTCGATGCGTTCGCAGTCGAAACCCATTGCGGTTAGGCGTTGCGCAATCAATTCCAGACAACCTTCGTCTGCGGGTGTGATAGAGCGCCGCTCCATCAGATCTTTCGCGAGCTGAAGCGTGGCGTTCTGGATATCGGCGGCTGACATGGATAGAAAAATTTGGGCGGCAAAAACAAACAAGGACGATTGGTCATGCTCTCGCTGACCCATCATCCTTGATAGATATGGCCAACAATGGCCAGCATTCTAGCCGGGTTGGCTCGTTTCTTCTTCTTCCATGTGCAAAGTGAAGGAGCTGAACGAGGTGCCGTCTTCTTCGACAGGGTCAAATTCGACCAGCCCATCTTCCTCGGCTTGAGTCGTGAGCGGCGTCGTATTTGCCGACGAGTTGTTTACGAGCCACGAGAAGTTGCTTGCCGAATCGGAATTGGCCAGCGCTTCTTCCATCGAAATGACGCCCTCGCGGTATAGCCGGTATAGATCCTGTTCGAAAGTTTGCGAGCCCGGTGCAATGGACTGTTCCATGGCTTCCTTGATTTCGTGGAACGACCCGTCCTGGATCAAATCCGCAATGTGACGCGTGTTCATCAAGATTTCGGCTGCGGGCACACGCGTGCCGTCCGGCTGGCGCACCAAGCGTTGAGAAATGATGCTGCGCAAGGATACGGACAAGTCGAGGTACAACAGCGAGCGGTTTTCCAGCGGGAAGAAATTGGCAATACGATTCAAGGCGTGATAAGCGTTATTGGCATGCAAGGTGGCTACACATAAGTGACCGGATTGTGCGTAGGCAACAGCCGCTTTCATCGTTTCGAGGTCGCGTATTTCGCCGATCAATATGCAGTCTGGGGCTTGCCGCATGGCATTGCGCAGCGCGTCATGCCAGCTATGTGTATCGAGCCCGACCTCACGTTGATTCACCACTGATTTTTTATGGTTGAACAGATATTCGATCGGATCTTCCACGGTCAAAATGTGGCCGGCAGCATTGATGTTGCGATGGTCCAGCATCGATGCGATGGTCGTCGACTTGCCCGAACCCGTCGCACCGACAACCAGCACCAGGCCACGCTTCTCCATGATGATATCGCTGAGCGCTTCGGGTAATCCTAACGAGCCCAATAACGGAATCTCGCTCTGGATAAAGCGCACGACGATGCCGATGCTGCCGCGTTGCCAGAAGAAATTGACGCGGAAATTTCCCAGGTCGCGACGACCATAAGACATATTCAATTCGCGCTCTTTCTCGAACCGGACCACCTGTTCGGGCGTCATCATTTCGTATGCCATGCGTTCGATGACAGGTGGATCCATGACTTGCTGATTGATCGGTAACACCTGACCGTTGATCTTGATATGGATCGGTGCGCCAGCGGACACGAAAATGTCCGAAGCGCTGCGTTCAGCCATCAATTGGAACAGCCTGTCAAAGATCATGCAAAATCCTTTGCCGCTTCACTTGCTGTTTGAGCCGTGTAGCTCGTGTAGCCGGCCCACGGTTCAAGTAATTGATTCTAGTCGCGCAATAGCTCGTTGATCGAAGTCTTGGCGCGCGTCTGGGCGTCTACCCGTTTAACGATAACGGCACAATACAACGAATACTTACCGTCTGGAGAGGGCAAATTTCCCGAGACGACCACGGAACCGGCCGGCACCCGCCCATAGTGCACTTCCCCGGTGGCGCGGTCGTAAATTTTTGTACTTTGACCGATATAGACGCCCATCGAGATGACCGAATTTTCCTCGATAATCACACCCTCCACAACCTCGGAACGGGCGCCAATGAAGCAATTGTCTTCAATGATGGTGGGATTTGCCTGAAGCGGTTCCAGTACGCCACCGATGCCTACCCCGCCTGATAGATGAACATTCTTGCCGATTTGGGCGCAGGAGCCTACCGTTGCCCAAGTATCCACCATCGTGCCTTCATCGACGTAGGCGCCGATATTCACGTAGGACGGCATCAACACCACATTGCGGCCGATGAATGAGCCGGTACGGGCGACCGCCGAAGGTACCACGCGAAAACCGCCGTCGCGGAATTGCGCATCGCTGTAGTGTTCGAATTTGGTGGGGACTTTGTCGAAATAGCGGACATCGCCACTTTGCATAATTCCATTGTCATGAGAGCGAAAATAAAGCAGCACTGCTTTTTTCAGCCATTGATGCGTGACCCACGCGCCATTGATTTTTTCAGCGACGCGTAATCGGCCCGCGTCGAGTTCAGCGACAACTTGTTCGATCGACCGCTTGAGTTCCGCATCGACGTTGCCGGGTGTGATTTCGGCGCGGCGCTCGAAGGCAGCATCGACGACGGGTTGTAGAGCGTGCATTGGCATGGTTTCCCTTTATCTAAATCAATTCCAGAAGCGCGCTGATCTCTAATTGCAGAAATCGGCAATGCGCTGCGCAGCTTCGACACATTCGGCAATCGAAGCCACGAGCGCAATGCGCACATATCCGCGGCCCGGGTTCACGCCATGCGCTTCGCGCGCGAGATATTGGCCGGGTAGGACAACGACATTTTTTCGAGCGAACAGGTCGCGAGAAAATTCCGTATCGTCGCCCGGTGTGCGCGCCCATAAATAAAAAGCCGCATCGGGCATCGTTACATTCAGCGCGGTGGATTGCAGCATGGGCACGATAGTATCGAATTTCTGTTTATACAGAGCTCTATTTTCGCGTACATGCGCTTCGTCATTCCACGCTGCGATGCTTGCTTCCTGTATGGGAAGGCTCATTGCGCATCCATGGTAAGTACGATAGAGCAGGAATTTTTTGATGATCGTGGCGTCGCCCGCGACAAATCCGGAACGCATACCCGGAACGTTCGAGCGCTTCGATAAGCTGGCAAACACAACCAGATTGTGGAAGTCGCTGCGTCCCGTTTTATGTGCCGCTTCCAATGCGCCAATGGGTGGCGAGGATTCGTCGAAATAGATTTCGGAATAGCATTCGTCCGATGCAATGACAAAGTCATAACGATCGGACAGTGCAAAAAGCGCTTTCCACTCCTCCAGGCTCAGTACGCGTCCTGTTGGATTGCCCGGCGAGCAAACATAAAGCAGCTGCACGCGCGACCATTCGGCGGCCGACAATGAATCCAGATCGAGGCCAAAACCGTTGGATATTGTTTGATTGAGGAATACCGGCTCCGCGCCCGCTAAGTAAGCTGCACCCTCATATATTTGATAAAACGGGTTGGGGCAGGCTACCAGCGGGGCCGAGCGGGAGGCGTCGATTACACATTGCGCGAAAGCAAATAAGGCCTCACGTGTGCCATTGACGGGAAGCACTTGGGTGGCTGCATCGACAGTTGGTAAGCAGTAGCGCCGCGATAGCCAGTCCGCAATAGCCACGCGTAGCGTGTCGATACCCGCCGTAGTCGGATAGATCGATAGTCCACCGAGTTGTTTAACCAGCGTGTTCTTGATCAGTTCCGGCGCCGGATGTTGCGGCTCGCCAATCGAAAGGCGGATTGGTTTGATAGCAGGCGGCACGCTTCCTTCGAACAAGGCACGAAGCTTTTCGAAAGGGTAGGGGTGGAGCTGGGCGAGAAGAGGATTTAAGGTGGGGTCCAACGCGGGATTCAATTCCGGCTCCAATGCATAACTCGCAATTTCTTGATATCGTTTTTTTGCCGCTTGTAAATACTGCAAAACAGAAGAACTCCTATGCGGCTGTTGAAATGCGAAGACGTTATATTCCTTGCATTGTCGAAGGGAAAAAGCAAGCCTTCGAATGCGTCCGGTCAACTGTTCGGCTTCGGCTATCCCGGGATCGAGGGATGATATTATAGCCTTCGCTCGAATCAATCCTCTCCAATAGTGCGCCTGTCCAAACTCAAACTCGCCGGTTTCAAATCCTTCGTCGATCCGACCACCTTGCTGACGCCAGGACAATTGGTCGGTGTGGTAGGACCGAACGGCTGCGGCAAGTCCAATGTCATCGATGCGGTGCGCTGGGTGCTTGGCGAATCGCGAGCGTCCGCACTACGCGGCGAATCGATGCAGGACGTCATTTTCAACGGTTCCACCGCACGCAAGCCGGTGTCGCGTGCGAGCGTCGAATTGATTTTCGACAATGCCGATGGCCGTGCAGGCGGCCAATGGTCCCAGTACGTCGAGATTTCCGTCAAGCGCATCGTCGATCGCTCCGGCGACTCGGAATACCTCATCAACAATGTCCGCGTACGGCGCAAGGACGTGATCGATTTATTCCTCGGTACGGGTCTTGGCCCGCGTGCCTACGCCATCATCGAGCAAGGCATGATTTCGCGCGTCATCGAAGCGCGACCCGAAGAGGTGCGCGCTTTTCTCGAGGAAGCTGCAGGTATCACTAAATACAAAGAGCGCCGCCGCGAAACCGAAGGGCGCTTGTCCGATGCCCGTGACAATTTGGCGCGTATCGAAGATATCCGCGCCGAACTCAGTCATCAGATAGAAAAGCTTGGTGCTCAGGCCGAAGTCGCGCAGCATTACAAAACACTCAACGAAACGCTCGTCGCGCGGCAACTTCTACTGTGGGTTTTTAAACGCGAGCAAGCTAACGCCGAACAGGAAAAGGCGGCCGAAGGGATTGCTCAGAGCAGCGCCGAGCTTGAACGCAACACCGAAAGATTGCGTACTTTAGAGGCGCAGGTTGCTGCGGCACGCGAAACGCACGCGTGTTTGTCCGAGGCGGTCGGCGTCGCGCAGGGCGATCTTTACGCCATCAGTTCAGAAGTCTCGAGGGTCGAGAATGAGTTGAAGACGCTGCGCGAAACCCGCGTGCGCCTGACTCAGCACATCGAACAAATTGGGCTCAATGAAACGCAATGGCGCGAACGCGCTAGGCAGCTCGTGCAAGAACGGGAACGCTGGCAAGCCTTGAAAGACGCCGGCGCCCAACGCCTACAGGAAGCGCAATATCAATACGAGTCGGCACAACAAAAGTTGCCGGATGTCGACAGCGCGCATCGTGCGGCTCAAAAACGGCTCGACGATCTGCGACGCGAGCATGCGCTAGCCGAGCAGCAAACGCGTGTGGAGGAAGCGCGGTGCCAGTCCAGCTTGCGCGCACTCGAAGCGCTAGCGCTCAGACGGCAACGCGTGGAGCAGGAACGCAGTCAGGTGACGCCGCACGAAACGCCCGATTTGGATCGGATCGAAGCGACCGCCGCGAATTTATCGATTCTTTTCAACACCACGCAGAATGATACTGACATACGCGCCACGGCACTCGAACAGGCCAAGGCTACGCTGACCGCGGCGCAGGATGCGGAAGCGGGCGTGACCCGGCAGGTAACGGCAAAGCATGCACGATTGGAAGCTCTGCGCACTTTGCAAATGAAATTGCGCGACCAGGGCGATATGGGTGATTGGTTGCGCGCCACGGGTCTTGGCGAATTGGTGCCGCTATGGCAATCCCTCCATGTCGACGCAGGATGGGAATTGGCTGTGGAAGCAGTGCTGCGCGAGCGTATTGCCGCGTTGGGTCCGCTTGTAGGAAATATGCCAAATGATTTGTTTGCGAATCCCGCGCCTGTTACGGTTGTGGTGATACGCGGACAAGACAAGATATCTCCACCAGCAATCGCATTTGACGGCGCTCCATTATTGAGCAAGCTACGTTGCGGCGATGCGCGCCTGCGACAAACGCTCGAAGCTTGGTTGTCCAATGTCTATGCGGTCGATGGCTTGAACCGCTGGCTTGATGACAATGTCTTGGTGCCGGAGGGTATCAGGCTTGTATCGCAGGCAGGCGCAGTGCTCACGGCGCGCGAGCTGACTTTGTTTGCACCCGATGCGCGTACGCACGGCGTTGTGGAACGACAGCGGGAAATTGAGGTTTTGGCAAAGGAGCTGATGGGCTTGGAGGCAGAGCAAGGCCAGCGCCGTCAAGCAGTGCATATTGCCGAGACGGCGCTGCAAACCGCACAGGAAGCGCTGATCCAGAGCCGTCGCGAACAAGATACGCTACAACAGCAATTGCATAGTGCGCAGCTTGAGGTCGTACGTGTACAACAGGCGAGGGCACGCTTCGATGAGCGCGTCGCTCAATTGGCGCGCGAGCTCGAAGACGTGGCGAACGCTGAAGCAACAGAGCGCACGCATTTGCGCGAGGCAGAACAAGGACGCGACAAATATCGTGCCGATGTCGAGCAGTTTCATGCGCAACTGGACGCCGCCCGGCAGGCGCTCGGTGAATGCGAACAGACGTTGAATCAGCATCGCGAAAAAATGCAGGCGTTGTCGCGCGGGCATCAGGAAGCAGCGTTTTCGGCGCGCGAATGCGCCAGCAAGCTCGATGACATCGCGCGCAATGAAACGCTTACGCGCGAACAAATTTCGCATGGCGAAGCGGAGCTTGCTCGCCTGATTGCTGAGCGCGACGGACTGGACGAAACGACCTTGCAGACTGCGCTGAAGACTGCGCTGGATATACGCAATACGCGTGAGCTTGCATTGACGACG
>DASUGV010000505.1:0-10768 GCA_036273835.1 Rhodocyclaceae bacterium | reverse complement strand
GGTGGTGGCAAGGTGCCGGAACCAGGTTCGCTGGCTTTGGTCGGTGTTGCGCTTGCCGGCATGGTAGCTCGCCGCCGTACCGCCTGATTTGAGAACTGCGCGATACCAACGGGAGTAGAGATTCCGGTACAGCGAAAGTAGTAAGAAAATAAAAAGCAGCGCGCTGAACGAATGTTCGGCGCGCTTTTTTTTGCCTTTTGTCTTATGTGGATGTGCAAAACCAACCTGCAATTTATGTGAATATCGCAAAGTATGTTGCGGGATTTCTTAAGGCGCGCTTAATTGCGCGAGGCGGATGATTCCGTGTGGCCACAAGCATGAGGCGTTGGTTTACGATGAGGAGTGACTGCATGCGATTGTTGCTTGTCGAAGATGACAGAATGATCGGGCATAGCGTGCAACGTGGTTTGCGCCAGGAGGGCTACGCAGTCGATTGGGTGCTCGATGGTCAGTCGGCGGAGCTCGCACTTGATGCAACGGGTTATGAACTTGTGTTGCTCGATATCGGCTTGCCGCGCAAAGATGGATTGAGCGTGCTTCAGCACTTGCGACATCAAAACAATCCTGTTCCCGTATTGATGCTGACCGCACGTGATGCGATTGCCGATCGCATCAAGGGCCTGGATACGGGCGCGGACGACTACCTCGTCAAGCCATTCGATCTTGATGAACTATCGGCCCGCATACGCGCGTTGTTGCGTCGCCGGGTTGGCAGGACCGAGTCCCTCATCGATCTAGGGCATTTGCATATCAATACGGCGACGCATCAAGTATGGCTGGATGGTGTACTTATTCCTCTTTCTGCTCGTGAATTTGCCTTGCTGCAGGGATTAGCCGAGCAACCCGGTAAGCCGCTGTCCCGCATCCAGCTGGAGGAAAAGCTTTACGGTTGGGGAGAAGAAATCGAAAGCAACGCAATAGAAGTGCATATCCACAATTTGCGCCGGAAACTTGGCCCTGAATGGATCAAGAATTTACGTGGCGTCGGATGGATGGTGCCCAAACAATTATGAAATCGATTCGCCGGCAACTTCTTTTCAGCATGCTGCTGGTCGTCGCCTTGTCCTTGGCCGCTGGCGCATTTGCCACGTACGAGATCGTGCATGACCAACTCGACAATGTATTCGACTATCACTTGCGGCAAATTGCGTTGAGTTTGCGCGATCAGGCTTTTCGCAATTCGGTCGGACCGGAATTGAGTCCCAATGATCAAGTGTTCGATTTTGTGATCCAGGTCTGGAGCGTCGACGGCGTCAGGTTATATTTATCGCATCCACACAGCACATTGCCGGCGACTGCGCGCTTTGGATGGTCGACGGTCAGTACGCCAGATGGAGACTGGCGCGTTTTTGCCACGCCGCTCGATGACGAAGTCATACAGGTCGCGCAACCGGTGAGAGTGCGGAACCAATTGGCAATTTCCGCTGCATTGCGTGCTGTTATGCCAATAGCGTTTCTTATGCCGGCATTGGGCATATTGCTGTGGTTCGTCGTGGGTCAAGGTGTGGCGCCGTTATCGCAACTCGCACGCGCAGTGAGATCGCGTACGCCCGATGTATTGGATCCGTTGCCGGAACGCGACGTGCCAGAAGAAGCTCAGCCTCTTGTGCGTTCGCTCAACGATTTATTGCATCGGCTCGATGTCGCGCTCGTCGCGCAGCGCGCACTGATTGCCGACGCGGCACACGAGCTGCGTACGCCGCTGACTGCGCTGCAACTGCAAGTGCAGTTGCTCGAACGCGAGCGCGATGAAGAAGAACGCCGGCAAGCGCTCGCCGAACTCAAACGTGGTTTGCAGCGCGCGACGCACGTCGTCGCACAATTGTTGACGTTGGCGCGCCAAATGCCAGACGTAAATGCCCAAACGCACGCCGACGTATCATTGAACGAGTTGGTAGGTTTGGTGATCGCTGATCATGCTCCGCTCGCGGAAGCCAAGCATATCGATCTAGGTGCCTATGCAATGGACATAGTGGCGAACGTGAAAGGCGATTTCGAAGCTTTGCGAACTTTGCTCGCAAACTTGATCGGCAATGCAATTCGCTATACACCCGAAAACGGTCACGTCGATGTTGCGCTTGGACATGCCTCGGCCAAACCTTTTGTCGAAGTGCTGGATAGTGGTCCGGGCATTCCAGTCGACGAGCGCGAACGCGTATTCGACCGTTTCTATCGTGGCAATTCAGAAGGCGAGCACGGCAGCGGATTGGGGCTCGCCATCGTGCGCGCCATTGCCCAGCGTCATGGCGCAATCGTCGAGTTGGGCGAATCGCCACTCGGTGGCTTGCGCGCGCGCGTGAGCTTTCCCGCCCAGTGAGTGATGTTTTTTTCTTAAGTATGCGTTAAGTCGGCGCGAGCTATCTTTCGACCATCGCGGGACGGATCCGTCCTGAAGATATTTGAAAAGGAGATAGTCATGACGACAATTGTATTGAAACGTTCCGCAATCGCGGTTGCCATAGCCAGTCTGCTGACTGCGGGCTATGCCCATTCGGCGTGGCATTCCGGGCACCAGAGTACGACGGGCGCGATAGAGAAAACTTCGTTAGCAACAAGTGCAACGCCGAATGCTGTTTCGCCTGCGTCCACCATGGTCTTGCCAAACTTCGGCAGCATCGTGGATCGGTACGGCGCCGCCGTGGTGAATATCAGTGTAACGGGTACGAGTAAAACAGCCGCGGCGCAATCGCCATTCGGTGACGTCGATCCCAGCGATCCCTTCTCGCAATTTTTCCGGCAATTCAGGATACCTGCTCCGCAAGGCGGTGTTCCGACTCACGGTTTGGGATCGGGATTCATCATCAGTCCCGATGGTGTCATTCTGACTAACGCACATGTCGTCGACGGCGCAAACGAAATGATCGTGAAGCTGACGGACAAGCGCGAGTTCAAAGCGAAGGTGTTGGGCGAAGATAAACTTTCCGACATCGCGGTGATAAAGATCGATGCCAAGGACTTGCCGGTCGTTGCATTGGGCGACGACAAAGCTGCGCATGTGGGCGACTGGGTCCTTGCAATCGGCGCTCCTTTTGGATTCGAGAACACGGCTACAGCGGGCATCATCTCCGCCAAATCCCGTTCATTGCCGGACGAAGGTTATGTGCCGTTTTTGCAGACCGATGTCGCGGTCAATCCGGGTAATTCAGGTGGCCCGTTGTTCAATCTGAAGGGCGAAGTGATCGGGATCAATTCGCAGATTTACTCGCATACCGGCGGTTATCAGGGTGTCTCGTTTGCAGTACCGATCGACGTCGCCGTAAAGGTCAAGGACGACATTCTGGCACATGGGAAAGTCACGCGCGGTCGCTTGGGCGTGACCATTCAGGACGTGTCGCAAGCGCTGGCACAGTCGTTCAATTTGACGAAACCTGAAGGTGCGCTGATCAGCTCCGTCGATCCGGGTGGTACCGCTGCCAAAGCAGGCCTGCAACCCGGCGATGTCATCCTCAAGCTCAATGGTGAAGAAGTAAAAAGCTCGACCGATCTGCCGCCGCGCATTGCCGACATGAAACCCGGCGACACAGCCAAGCTGCAAATTTGGCGCGATGGAAAGAGCCGCGAGATGACTGTAAGCATCGGCGAAAATCACGACAAGGAATTGGCCTCTGCCACTGCGCCGCTTGAGCATGAACGCCTGGGCGTTGCCGTACGGCCACTGACGCCCGAAGAGAAGGATCAGGCTAACGTCAAGGGCGGTTTGCTAGTCGAGCAGGCTGGTGGAGCGGCCGCGCGTGCAGGTATAGAACCGGGCGATGTCATTCTGTCTGTCAATGGCCGTGCGGTATCGACGGTCACCGAGCTGAAGACGCTGGTTGCACATAATGACAAAAGCATTGCGCTGCTCGTTCAACGCGACAACCAGAGAATCTTCGTGCCGATCGATCTCGGTTAAGCGACATAACGTTTTCGGATGCCGCGCATAGAAACTAAAAGGCCGTCGCAAGACGGCCTTTAGCGATGGCTTCGCTTAGATTGTTTCTGCGATTTCTTCTTCCTGCAATTGCAACGCCCACATCTGCGCATACATGCCCATACGCGACAATAACGCCGTGTGCGATCCACGTTCGACGACACGTCCCTTATCCATGACAATGATCTCATCGGCGTTCATGACAGTGGACAGCCGATGAGCAATGACGAGCGCGGTGCGCCCGCGCGCAGCGGCTTCCAGTTGCGCCTGGATGGCTTTTTCGGTCTTCGAATCGAGCGCCGAAGTCGCTTCATCGAAGATCAGGATGGGCGGATCCTTGAGCAAGGCGCGTGCGATAGCGACGCGCTGTTTTTCCCCGCCTGACAGCTTCAAGCCGCGCTCGCCAACGCGTGTGTCATATCCATCCGGCAGGCTGGCGATAAAATGATGTAGTTGTGCGGCACGCGCCGCATCGATGACTTCGTCATGGCTGGCATCCGGTCTTCCATACTGAATGTTGTATAAGATGCTGTCATTGAACAGCACGGTGTCTTGCGGAACGATGCCGATGGCGCGGCGCAAACTGGCTTGCTTGATCTTGCGCAGATCGATGCCGTTCAGCGTGATGGCGCCGGAGGTCACATCGTAAAAGCGAAATACCAGCCGCGCCAAGGTCGACTTGCCGGCGCCGGAATGACCGACGACCGCTACCGTCGAGCCAGACGGGATTTCGATTTTCACATCCTCCAGCACCGTTCGGCGCGCGTCGTATGCAAAACCCACCGATTCAAAACGCAAGGTGAGCGGAGCGTGCGGGAGCTCAACCGCATCCGGCGCATCTTCCACTTCCAGTTCGGTTTTCATCAGTCCGAACATGCGTTCAATGTCGATCAGCGCCTGTCTGATTTCGCGATATAACACACCGAGGAAATTGAGCGGAATGTAGAGCTGAATGAGAAATGCGTTCACCAGCACGATGTCGCCGATAGTCATTTCGCCGGAGGCTACGCCGCTCGACGCGCGCCACATCATTGCCGTGACGGCAAGGGCGATGATCAGCGCCTGACCGATGTTGAGCATCGACAGCGAGTACTGGTTCTTGATTTGCGCGCCCATCCAGGATTTCAACTGTTCGTCATAACGGCGCGCCTCGAAGACTTCATTGTTGAAGTACTTCACCGTCTCGTAATTGATCAAGCTGTCGATGGCGCGTGCATTCGCCGCCGAATCGAACTCATTGGCCTGGCGCCGCAACGCGGTGCGCCAATTGGTGACCGTGATGGTGAATGCGATGTATAGGGCAAGCGCCACCACCGTGATCAGAGCGAAGACAGGTTTGTAATTGCGCAACAGAATGATCATGACTAATGTGATCTCCACCAGCGTCGGCAGGATGCTGTAGATCGCATAGCTGATGAGTGAACTGATGGAGCGCGTGCCGCGCTCGATATCGCGCGTCAGCCCGCCCGTCTGCCGATCCAGATGAAATCTCAGGCTGAGGGCGTGCAGGTGTTGAAACACAGTCAACGCAATATTGCGCACGGCTTGTTGCGTCACCCGTGCAAACAGGATTTCGCGCAACTCCGTGAACAACGATGTCGAAAAGCGCAGCGCGCCATATGCCAATAGCAAGGCCGCGGGCACGATGATCATGGCTTGCTGTGGCGAGACAGATAATCTATCTACTACGTGCTTGAACACCACCGGCACGGTAACGTTGGCGACCTTCGCCCCGATCAGACAGCCCAGCGCGAGCATGACGCGACCAGGCCATGCGAGGATGTAGGGCAAAAGCGAGCGGAGTGTCGTCCACACATTCAACTCGCCAGCTTTAGCGGGTAGCGGCAAGGAGCGGGAAGATGCGCGTCTCATGCGATGATTGTAGCTGGTGCGGCCTGCGGCATTCTCTCAAGCGAAAAGTATTGCGCTGCGCGTGTTTTATTTCGACACGATCATCATGCCCGTCAGCACAACATCGGCATCGCGATGCTTGACGCGACATTCGAACAAGGACTCGTCGGGCGCAGGTTGATCGTCCAGATCGCTGTGGATACGCATGACGCCGTTGTAGCCATCGTCACGGGCCGACTCGATCATGTCCTTCAACGCCGACACGAAAGCCGCCTTGCACCCGAGCTCTATGCTTTGCTTCGCGGACTCTTCGCCACGGAAGTCCTCGAAGCCGTGACGCTTAGTGTAAGCCGGCGGATTTCGGCTACCCCAATGTAGTGCGAAGCTGGTACTGAGTAGGGCTTTCACATTCGGATCATCAAGCATGGGGGCGAGAGAAAAAGTGAGCACATTGTCTGAAGGCTTGCGTGGTGGCGGCTTGATCGCCTCAGGTGGATTGGCCGAGATTTTTGCCGCAAAGTCCTTGCTTGCCATGAACTCCGAAATCAGTTGCACTTCGTCTGTCCCGACCCCCTGCCGGCAAGAGAATTGCTTTTTGTCATTTCCTGCAGCGGAATTGTCACCGTGTAGAAAAATGACATTGTATTCCTGCTTGCGCGCATCTTGCTGCATTGCCTCAAGCACGTTTGCGAATGCCTTCATGCACGTATCGGTGGGCGGACCCGAATAGTCCAAATAGCTGACTATCAGACTGCTGCGCGTGTAATCGTCAGGCTGAGTTCTGTCGACATATTCTGGAAGGTTGCGCTCGTCCCACACAATGCGAATGGCTGGGTCAAGCACCGAGGTTACCCGAGGCGAACGAAACGCATTCTCGTAGTCGAATTGATAGACCGGTTTGTCGGCAGCTTGCGCAACGCTACCAAGACAAATCAGCGCGATTATCGGCAGCAGTGGAATTTTTCTCATGAGTTTTAGTGTCCTCGTTTGAGCAAATAGTTTTACAGATTGTCGCGTTGCATCGAACGGGCGTGAATACATCTGCGAATGTGCTTTACTTCAAAGTGGCTGCCACGCCTGTCAGCGACACCAGGACATAGTCGCGCTCGACGTCGCATTCGAACAAGGACTCGTCCGGCGCCGGCTGATTGTCGAGACTGCTATGGATGCGCACGATCGCGTTGTAACCGTCGTTGCGGGCCGATTCCATCATGTCCTTCATCGTCGATACAAAAGCCGTTTTGCATGTGTCGTCTGTACTTTGCTTCATCCATGCCCTCGCGTTAAATTCATCGGGGCCGCGACGCTTGCTGTAAGCAGGCACATTCCGGCTACCCCATTGCAATGTCAGCGTGGAATGGAGTTGAGTATCCACATCGGGATCGTGCATCACCTCCGCGATGGAAAAAGTGACCACCGTACTGAAACGTTTGCGCGGCGGCGGCTTGATCGCCTCAGGTGGATTGGCGGCGATCTTGTTAGCAAGGTCCGTAGTCTCGACGAATTCCGCAATCACTTTCACATCGTTCGATGCGAATCCCTGTTGGCAAGAAAACTGTTTCTTGCCGTCGGCGGAACCGTCGCTGTGTAGAAAAATGACGTTGTACTCGTGATTGCGCGCGTCCTCTTGCATGGCTGTGAGCACCGACGCAAATGCCTCCATGCATTTGGTGGCGGCTGGCTCCACGTTGGGTGAGTTGAAAAAACCCGAGAACTTGCTGCTGCGTTTGTAGTCGTCGGGATCGCTTCTGTATGCGTATTCGGGCAGATCGTGTTCGTCCAGCACAATACGAATGGCCGGATCGAGAACCGGCGTCACGATGGGCGAATGCAATGCGCTTTCATAGTCGAAGCGGTAGCTACCGTTATCCGCAGCGTGCGCGGCGATAGTGAGACAGGTCGAAGCAACGACTGGCAATAGCAGAATTCTCATGAGTTTGACCATTCAGGTTGTGGCGGGCGGTTTGCCGAGCCGCTGCATAATATCAAACGATAAATCGATATGTCATGCGGCCTGCCGCCATTTGCAGTGAGCAGACACAGACAAAGGCGCTGCGATGGAGTATCTTCGCGTGCCGAAATAGCAGCGTAACCGGAGCAGCGTATCGGGGCAGCGTGACCGCTGTCGTGCCGCACTAAACGTACGAATAAGCAATCATAGTCATGTCCTCTGGAAATAAGCCTTCTTCTTCGCACGACGAACAGATTGCGTTGTTCGAGCGTGCGGTCAGGCTGCACGAGGCTGGACGGCTGGATGAGGCGGAGAACTTGTATCTTCAGGTGCACTCGATCGATGCCCTGACGAATCTCACCGTTATTTACATGCAGCGGCAAAACTACGAGGCGGCGCTCGGATCATTGGAACGCGCGCGCGCGATGGACCCGCATCAACCGGAGGTGTTGAACAACATTGGTCTGGTGCTTCACGAATTGAAGCGCTACGGCGAAGCCCTGGCACATTACGATCGCGCGCTGGCACTGAACGAGCGTTATCTCGATCCTTACAACAATCGCGGCGTTACGCTCGAGGCGCTCAAGCGCTATGACGATGCGCTGGCAAGTTACGACAAGGCGCTGAGCCTTGCGCCAAGCGTGCCGGAACTCCACAACAACCGCGGCAACGTACTGAGCAAACTGAAGCGGCACAACGAAGCCTTGATGAGCTACGAGCGCGCCATTGCGTTGCGCCGTGACTACGTGGAGGCATACAAGAGCCGTGGCGATCTATTGCGAAGCATTGGCAGATATGACGATGCCCTAAAAAATTACGATGTGGCCATCAAGTTTCGGCCGGATTACATCGATGCGCACAACAACCGTGGCGCGACACTTCACGATCTGAAACGATACGACGCCGCGCTCGCCAGTTATGACATTGCACTAGAGATCGATGCAAATTCCGCAGCCGCGTGGAACAACAGAGGCGGAACATTGCATTGGTCCGATCGTCTCGACGAGGCATTGGCGTGTTTCGATCGTGCGCTGGTCATTCAACCCGACTACGCCGACGCGCATAACAATCGCGGTTTTATCCTGAAGGACATGCATCGCTACGACGAAGCGCTCGCCTGCTATGACCGGGCGATCGCGTTGGACCCGGATAATCCAACGGCATACTGGAACATGGCGACCTTGAAAATCCTTGTGGGCGACTATGAGGAAGGTTGGCGATTGCACGAGTGGCGAACGAAGCTCGAAGAGCCGGAGGTGAAGATGGTGAAGCCGCGCCATTTTGCGCAGCCATCTTGGTCGGGCAGCGAAAGCCTCGAGCATAAGACCATTCTGCTGCATGCCGAACAGGGCTTCGGCGATGTGATCCAGTTTTGCCGTTACGCGCTTCTGGTCGAAGCGATGGGCGCAAAGGTCATCCTCGAAGTGTATCCGCCGTTGGTACAACTGTTGTCGACGCTTTCTTCAACGCTGCGCGTGATCGAACGAGGCGCGGCGTTGCCGGTGTTCGACTATCACTACCCGTTATTGAGCTTACCCTTTGCGTGTGGAACGAAGGTGGATTCGATTCCGGCAAAAATTCCTTATCTTTCGGCGGACGCCGGCAAGCGACAGCAATGGCGCAATCGGTTGGGAGAAAAGAAGCGCCGGCGCATCGGGTTAGTATGGACAGGCAATCCCGATAATGCCACCAACATGAGACGTAGCATTCCACTCGAAGATCTGCTGGCGCTTTGCGAATCGGATGGCGAATACCGGCGCGACGAATATCATTGCCTGCAAAAAGAAATATCCGCGGCGGACCGGGCCTTGCTAGAGGCTCGAAACATACCGACGTACAGTGCGCAGTTGAATGACTTTTCCGACACAGCTGCGCTCGTCGCCGAAATGGACATCATCGTCACGGTATGCACATCGATTGCACATCTGGCGGGCGCGCTGGGTAAGCCAACGTGGATATTGTTATGCTATTCGGCGCATTTCATGTGGTTTGCCGAGCGCGAAGATTCGCCTTGGTATCCGACGGCTCGACTGTTTCGACAAGTGCGGTGGGGCGATTGGCCGAGTGCGGTGGCGAAGGCAAAAATGGCACTCAGCACTTCGTAGCTGGAGAGCATTTTGCACGCAGACGTTGGAAGTCTCCGTGTTTTGTTCCCCTTATCGTCGTTTACCCGAAATTTGGGAGCCCCATAGTTGACAGGTGAGTTGACAACCGAATAAGGAAGTAAGATTCAAACAAGCGCATACGGCAACTCACCACTATCGTCGCAAGTAGGTTCGAGGAGACAACATGATTGCTTTGATTGCACTGCTGTTGATTGGATTGTTTGCATTGGCAGTCTGGCGTGCTCCGCTGGCGATATGGGTCTTGGCAGGTGCGGTTTGGTGGATAGCGATGGGTTGGGCGGGTGCATGGTCGCAGACCGCCGTCATCTCACTGGTTGTCGCGACTGTCTTGATCGGCGCCGTGTTTATCGTCCGGCCCATTCGAAGCGCGCTGATCAGCAAGCCGGTATTCGCTGCGTACAAGAAAATCCTTCCGCCCATGTCCGAGACGGAACGCACTGCGCTGGAAGCAGGCACGGTGTGGTGGGAGGGCGATTTGTTTTCGGGTCGTCCCGACTGGAAAAAAATGCTGGCCTACCCCGTTCCGAAGCTGACGGACGAAGAGCAATCCTTTCTCGACAACGAAACCGAAGAGCTATGTCGTCTCGCAGCTGATTGGGATACGACGCACGTCTACAACGATTTGTCGAAGGAAGCCTGGCAGTGGGTCAAAGACAAAGGCTTTCTCGGCATGATTATTCCAGTGGAATATGGCGGCAAAGGCTTCTCTGCCTACGCGCACTCGCAGGTCGTCATGAAGCTATCCACGCGCAGTTCCGCCTCCGCGGTGAGTGTCATGGTGCCGAATTCGCTCGGCCCGGCAGAATTGCTGCTCCATTACGGCACAGCCGAGCAGAAGAACTACTACCTGCCGCGCCTGGCGAAAGGTCTAGAGATTCCCGCGTTCGCGTTGACCAGTCCGCAAGCGGGATCGGATGCCGCCGCGATTCC
>DASUGV010000504.1:0-9116 GCA_036273835.1 Rhodocyclaceae bacterium | reverse complement strand
GGTCAACTCGTACATCGCAAGCTTTCCAAATTGCTGTCCGCCAAGGTGCGCAAGGAAGACACGATTGCACACTTGGCCGAAGGCCAATTCGCCGTCATATCGCCGTCATCCGATCTCGACGCGTGCGGTGCGTTTGCGTTGCGGTTACGGCGCGCGATCGAGACGATCGTGATGACTTACAAAGAGCACCGCATCCGTGTCAATCTCACCATCGGTTTGGCCAGCGCGCATGGCGATCCCAAGATCACGCTGGAACAGTTGCTGCAGCTCGCGGTTCAACGCGTGGCCGAAGGTCGCGGCCTGGGTGGCAATCGCGTGGTATCGGAAGCGGGCGAAGTCACCGCTGACAATGTCGGCCGCTTCAGCCGTCTGGCCGTCAGCGTCGACCATGCACTGACGCAGATTCGCAACGGCAGTGGCGAAGAGGCACGCAAGCGCCTGCGCGAACTGACGAATACCTTGATGCCCTTGCTGGAGATGATGGAATCGGAATTCCACTGCGGCATACCGCTGCTGGAATTGTCCGAAAAATGCCAGCTCACTAATCTCGACTTCCATACCGCCACGGCAAGCACGACTGCCGTGACGACTTCGACACTCGGCACACGCACCGTCTGGCAGACATAAAGCAAATCGGGGAGCCGATGCGCGATGCATCGGCTCCCAGATTTATATCAATGTCATATTTTCGCCGGGAATCAATTAGGGTTTGAGCTTTTATCTCCCTGCGGTGGGGGCGTCGACGGCGGGCTCAGACGCTTTGCTTCGTCATCCGAAATAATTTCGAATACGCGTACCACTCGCGATACGCCGGAGCCGGTGCGCGCTACTTCCACAGCAGCATTGGCCTCGCTTTCCGTAACGAGGCCCATCAGATAAACGACGTTGGATTCGGTGACGATCTTCACATTGTTGGGTGCAATGTCTTTACGATTCACCATCAAGGCCTTGATGTTGGATGTGATCAGCGCGTCGTTGGCGCGCGTGGCGAACGAGCTGGGATAGCCGATCGTGATCTGATTGATGACTTCGCGAACATTGGGTATGCCGCGCGCGATCTGTTCGATTTGTGCGCGGCTCGCATCATCGATGGCTTGGCCTGTCAGCAAGACCCAGCGATTGTATGAAGTGGCCGAGACGTTGGTTTTGGCCGCCAGCGCGTCCGAAACCTGAGCGCCGAACCGGCGTTGAATTTCGACGTCCTCCAACTGTGCGCCATAGCTGCGCCGGTCGATGGTGGCGACGACACTGGTGCCGACGCCGGCTACCACGAGCGGCACGCAGCCCTGCAGGACCGCAACTGCCGCAAGGACAACGCAACTCACTGCCAATGCTCGAATCGAGCGGTTCGCTTTTATCTTCTTTTCATTCACGCTTCTTCCCCCATCAACATGCAATCGATGCCATCACACAGGCAGTGAATGGCGAGAATGTGGACTTCCTGAATGCGCGCCGTGCGTTCCTGCGGCACACAGATATGGACGTCGTCTTCGCGTAGAAGTTCGCCGATCTTTCCGCCGTTCTTACCTGTCAAAGCGACGATGCGAATGTCGCGTTCATGCGCGGCCTTGATGGCGGCTATGACATTGGCAGAATTGCCGCTGGTGGAAATTCCCAGCAATACGTCGCCAGGTTGACCCAACGCGCGTACTTGCTTGGAAAATATTTGTTCGAATGCATAGTCGTTTGCGATGGCCGTGATTGCCGACGTATCTGTCGTCAGCGCAATGGCCGCCAGTTCCGGCCGCTCGCGTTCAAAACGTCCGGTCAGTTCGGCCGCGAAATGTTGCGCGTCGGCAGCAGATCCGCCATTGCCGCATGCAAGGATTTTTCCGCTCGCCATCAGACTCCTGACCATAGCTTCGGTCGCATCGGCGATGGGGCCGGCAAGTAGTTCGATCGCATCAAGCTTGGCCTGTGCACTGTCCTGAAAATGCCGGGAAATACGTGCAACGAGGTCCATGCAAAACAACCTTTTGAAGTTTGAAATTCAGCGGGCATTTTAGCACGCGTGTTCGCGTGTCCAGATTGCAGCTACATCTCCCGTTTCGCTTCTTGGTTCGACAAATGCCAACGCATTAGCGCAAGACTCGTACCCAGCGCTATGCAAGGCAGCCATACCCAGCAGAACTCCGACCACAGCACCATTGCACCACGCGTCGACAAAAAACGCGAGACGCCAATCGGCGACACTTCAATCATACGCACAGGCGCAAAGTAACGCGTGCCGGAGAATGGCCACAAGAATGCTATGCCAGATCCGCCGTTAGTGAATGCATCCAGCATACCCTGCGAAGCCATCGCCACGAACAGAAATACAAAGGCGCGCAGGCGGGTTGTGCGCAACGCACGATATGCGCACGCGAGGAGCAGCGCGACGCAGCCTGCAGCGACTAGAGAATGACTGAAGCCGCGATGACCAAATTCAGAACCATAAGGAATGCCCAACTGAAAACCTATGACATCGACATCGGGCAGCATCGATACGGCAATGCCAGCCGTCAGCAGGCGCTTGGAAATTACGCCGCCGCCCAGACCCAGTCCTATTGCCAGCGGTACGGCAGGGTGCGATAGGATCGATGGCATGTGTTTGCGAAATGGCGACGCGTGTCTACCCTGCTATGCAACCAAGCCGCGCGCCTCATCCAGCCCGAGCATGAGATTCATGCATTGAACGGCCGCGCCCGAAGCGCCTTTGCCCAGGTTGTCGAAGCGGCTCGCAAGCAATATTTGTTCGGCATGTCCGAATACGAAAATCTCCAAGCGATTCGTATCGTTACAGGTGGTGGCCGGGAGTTGGCCGTCGTCCAGCACGCTTGCATCGAACGGCATCACCTTGATGAACGTTTCGCCTTCGTAATATTTTGCGAGTAATGCGTGTAACGATTGCGGTGTGACTGCCTGCGGCAACGTACGCGTCAGCAGCGGTATCGCAACAATGAGACCTTGCGCGAAATTGCCGATAGTGGGTGTGAACAGCGGCGTGTGTGCAAGCCCCGAGAAAGCTTTCATTTCAGGCAAGTGCTTGTGCGTAAGCCCTAGTGCATAAAGACGCGGGCTCTTCATGCTGTCAGGCAGGACGGCGGGTGTTTCATAGCGGGCGATCGCTTCTTTGCCGGCGCCGGAATAGCCCGAAATGGAATAGCTGGTGACAGGAAAGTCGGCAGGTACGATGTCGGCGGCAACGAGCGGTTGCATCAGCACGATGAAGCCGCTCGCATGACATCCGGGTATTGCCACTTTGCGCGCATTGCGGATGCGTTCGCGCTGACCGGGATTCAGCTCGGGCAGACCGTAGACCCAATCCGGATCGGTCCGATGTGCGGTGCTGGCGTCGAGGAAGCGCGTGCGCGTATTGTCCGGCGCAAGCAGCGCTACCGATTCTTTCGATGCGGCATCCGGCAGGCACAGGAATACAATGTCGGCTGCGTTGATGTATTGCGCCTTCACTACCGCATCTTTGCGCTGATCCTCGGGGATGTTGAGGATTTCGATTTCTTCGCGGCCAGCGAGGCGCTCGTCTATTTTCAGACCGGTCGTACCGTGACGACCGTCGATGAATACTTTGTAAGCCATGATGCAATTTCCAGAAAAGTAATGCTGAGCTTCGGCTGAGTTTGACCTGGTTTCACTTAGTTGCAACTCAGTTCAATTGTGAGCCGCCAACTGTCAGGACTCAATAACGCGAAGTCAAAAAAAAGACCCCCACCTTTTCGAGGTGAGGGTCTTTTGGTTCAACCAGCTGATTCGTTATCGCGCCAACCACCCACCATCCACATTGAGGACTGCGCCGTTGACGTAGTCCGAAGCCGATGAGGCGAGGAACACACAGGTACCTGCCAAGTCAGCGGGCTCGCTCCATCGGCCTGCCGGAATGCGATCGAGAATCGAGTTGTAACGCTTTTCATCCGCACGAATTTGCGCAGTATTTTCGGTCGATACATAACCTGGAGCGATGCCGTTGCAGTTGATGCCTTTGGCACCGAGTTCGTTGGCGATCAGCTTGGTGATACCGGCGATGCCATGTTTGGATGCGGTATATCCCGGCACCAGAATGCCGCCCTGAAAGGACAGCAACGAGCAGATGTTGACGATCTTGCCTTTGCCGCTGCGTCCCAGAACATGCTTGACGAAGGCTTGCGACAGGAACACGGGTGCCTTGAGATTGATGTTCATGACAATGTCAAAATCGGCTTCGCTGTGTTCGACAAATGGTGCGCGGCGAATCATGCCTGCGCAGTTCACCAGAATGTCGAGTTTGCCGAACTTGGCTACGGTGTCGTCAACGGCTTTGTAGCAAGCCGGTACCGATGACAGGTTGGCCTGGATAAAAGCGTGCTTGCCGCCGCCTTGCTTGGTGGCGGCGTCGAAAGATGCGGTGGTCTCCGCCAGTTGATCATCGAGGCTGATGTTCATGATCGAGGCGCCGGCCTGGGCGAGGCCTGTGGCCAATGCGGCGCCAATGCCGCGGCTTGCGCCGGTAACGAGGGCAACTTTGCCCGACAGATCGAAAGGATTGTTCATTATGTTGACTCTCCGTATTTGAAACTAAAAATTGCTGGCGTCTTGGATGTCTGGCGCCGGCGAGTTCAAAGAAATTCGGTGCGGCGGCTCAGCCCTTCGGTGAGCGGAAGTCTTTGCGCGGAGGACTGAAGCTATCCAGTAGAAGGGTTTCTTCTCCCTTCATGGCAAGGAATCCATGCATCAGACCCGAAGGCACCAGAATAACGTCGCCGGCTTTCATTTCATATTTCTTGTCGACGATTGTGTAGGTGCCGCCGCCATAGACGACGTAAGTCGTTTGCTCGTGCGGGTGGTTGTGCATATAACCTTCGGCGCCCGGCTGAAAATGGACTTCGACTTGCATCAGCATTTCGCCGTCTGCTGTGATGCGGCGCTTGACGCCGCCGCCTTGGTCTTCCCACTCGGGCTTAGTAAGTGTAGGCATTAGAATTCTCCGTCGCTGCTACGGCTTGTAAGGGATTTGCTTGTTGATGACGCTATCAAGCGCAATTTCAACGGGTGATTTTAGCCGATCAGGCGGGCGCTGGCATAAATTTTCCGGTTGCAGATCCGCGCAACTGTGTCGGTACGTTAAAGACGCACTTGCGCAGAAGCAACCCGGCGAAGCGCCGGGCTTGTACAATAGCGCCCGGTTCGGCGTGCTCGAACGTCGCCGACGATTCATTTCGGCTGTTGATAAGCCCCCAAATCTTGAAGCGCGCGGAATGGCCGCACGCCAGTCTTTTACCGGAGAATTGTCCATGAGCATTTACCGCAGAACGTATTACGCAACGGCACCCGATTCAATGATCGGTGCTTCCAATCAGCAACTGCGCGACCGCTATCTGTTCACCGAACTGTTTGGTGCCGATGAAGTTCGCCTGGATTACTCGCACGTCGAGCGCCTGGTCGTTGGCGGTGCGGCGCCTGTTTCGAAGAAGGTCGCATTGCCAACGCAGACGGAACCGGCGTCGGCAGCGGGCAAGCCTTTCCTGGAGCGGCGCGAGATGGGTGCGATCAACGTCGGTGGCGGCAAGGGTACGATCACCGTCGACGGCAAGCGTTTCGACATGGCACCGAAGGACGGCATCTATATCGCCATGGGCAGTGCGGCCGTCGAATTCGAATCGGCTGATGCATCCAATCCTGCGAAGTTTTATCTAGTGTCGTGCGCCGCGCATGCGCGTTACGAAACCAAGCACATTTCCATCGACAAGGCGGTGCCGCTGGAACGTGGCGCGCCGGAAACGTCCAACGAGCGCACCATCTATCAATACGTCGTGCCGACCACGGCGCAATCCTGTCAGCTTCTGCTGGGCTTGACGATTCTGAAGACCGGTTCGGTATGGAACACATGTCCGCCGCATTTGCACGATCGCCGTTCCGAAGTTTATTTCTATTTCGATCTGAAAGACGATCAGCGCGTCATGCATTTCATGGGCGATCCGGAAGACATGCGTCACCTGGTCATGGCAAAAGATGAAGCTGTCATGTCGCCGCCGTGGTCCATCCACATGGGTTCCGGTACCAGCAACTACGCTTTTATCTGGGCGATGGCCGGTGAAAATCTCGACTACACCGACATGAAGGTGCTGGATATCTGTCAGCTGAAGTAATTGATTTTTGAGCGCGGACAACGTCAGGCGCAAGCACCTGGCGTTGTCGGCTGCAACATTCGACCGGCGTGCGCTACGGCGCGTCGTTTGCGTGGAATCGCAGCTTAGTCTGCGGAAAATGCGCCCGGCAGCCATTCAATCGTTGCCGTATCCAGGCCATTCAGCAAGACGGCATCGAAGCGGCAAGGCCGATTCGCATGACGTTGTCCTGGACCGATCAGCCAATGTTGCGCAGCCAGTATTACGCGCTTTTGCTTCGCGCGGGTGATGCTGGCCGCTGCACCGCCAAACTGCGTGCTGGTGCGCAGGCGCACTTCGACGAAAAGTATCGTGCCGCGCAATTCACCGATCACATCGACTTCGCCACCGGCACAACGTACATTGCGTGCCAATAGTTTCACGCCTTGCCGTTTGAGGTACTCTACCGCTAGGTCTTCTGCCTGCTTCCCGCTCGACATGCGTGCTCTTTCTCACTTGCTTTTATCGATTTCGGCCATAGAAGCAGGAACAATTTGGAGACAATCCGCAAGTTCCTGTTGCCTCATGCCATGACAACGCCATCTGCACCAAGCGCCGACAGCCCGCTGGTTCCGACCGCCGCATTGTACGTAGTGGCGACGCCTCTTGGCCATGCGCAAGACATAACGCTGCGCGCGCTTACGATACTCGGTGCTGTCGACATCGTTGCGGCAGAGGATACGCGACATAGCCAAAAACTGCTTGATGCACATGGCATTCGCACCCGCATGTTGGCTTTGCATGAGCACAATGAGCAGCAGGGCGCGACGGAAGTCATCCGCCTGTTGGCCGCAGGCAAGCATGTCGGATTAATCACCGATGCCGGTACGCCCGCCATCTCCGATCCGGGCGCGCGCGTCGTGGCGCGCGTACAGGCGGCAGGTTATCGCGTGGTGCCGGTTCCCGGACCGAGCGCAGTGATCACCGCGTTGTCCGCGTCCGGGTTGAGCGCGCCGCGTTTTCATTTCGCTGGATTCCTGCCGACGAAGTCCGCTGCGCGCCGCACAGCCATCGAAGCCTTGCGCAGCATCGACGCTGTGCTTGTGTTTTACGAAGCGCCACATCGGATACGCGAATGCGTCGAGGATATGGCCGCGACGTTGGAACCGGAACGCGACATCGTGTTCTGCCGCGAGCTGACCAAGCTCTTCGAGCAGATTGTCCGCATGCCGCTTGCCGAGGCACCTGCATGGCTTGCCGCAGATACAAACCGTCAGCGTGGCGAGTTCGTGTTGCTTGTCGGTCCTGCGCCGATTGGCGAAGGTATTGCTCCCGAAGCGCAACGCATGCTGAAACTTTTGCTGGAAGAGCTGCCTGTGAAAACCGCCGCCAGGCTGGTGTCCGAAATCACGGGCGCATCAAAAAACGCGTTGTACGACTTTGCGCTCGAATTGCGAAACAAGTAAGCAATCTACAAAGGGTCGGCCAAGTGCGGCAGGCATTGCTTTTGCATTAAATTTACCCATTCCAAGTCCCGACATTCTATTGAGGTTACTTTGACGATCCCGTCTTTTTTATCGCGCATCAAGCATCACCGATTGGACGACATTACAGCGTGGCGAGATCGATTGCTGATGTGGGGAGCCGCCGGTGTTGCTGGCTTGTGTATCGTTGGTTTTACGTTGCTGACGGACAAGGCAAATGACATATTCCAGTCCGTGCGCGGTGCAAGGTCCTGGGCCCCATTTCTGATCACGCCGCTCGGCGGGATGCTCGTGGTGTGGTTGACGCGACGATTTGCGCCGGCGAGCGCGGGTAGCGGAATTCCGCAGGTGATGGCCGCGCTGAATGCACAGAGTGCTACACGGCAATTCGTGTCGACTCGATTGTCTGTCGCCAAAGCGGCGTTCGGTAGCTTAGCCTTGCTTGCGGGTTTTTCCGCTGGCCGAGAAGGACCAGCGGTTCAGATCGCCGCGGGAGTGATGCACGGTTTTCGCAATGGATTCAGTGCTCAATCGAAGATCAGTCCGCAGGACCTTATGCTGGTGGGAGGCGCGGCCGGGATCGCTGCCGCATTCAATGCGCCGCTTGCCGGTGTCATATTCGCTATCGAAGAATTGTCTCGTCGCTTCGAGCAGCGCTCCAGCGGGCTCATTGTGACCGCTATTGTGCTTGCCGGTGTCGTATCGATTTCCATGCTGGGCAATTTCACCTACTTCGGCCGTATCGACGTGAAGAGTGTCAGCATCGATTTGCTGTTGCCCGGCACTCTATGCGCGATATTCGCGGGTGGCCTGGGAGGATTTTTTTCGCGGCTGCTGATCATTTCCTCGATAGGAACAGCGGATCGCTTCTCGCATTTCCGGGCTCGGAGGCCGATATTATTTGCCGGTTTTTGTGGTCTTTGCATTGCCGCGCTGGGCTTTGTCAGTAACGGCGCCGCGCATGGCAGCGGCTTTAAATACACGCACGGTGTGTTGGCCGGCGAACAGACGCTACCTTTCCTTTTTTCGGGGGTTAAGTTTTTGGCTACATGGCTGACTTACTGGAGCGGCGTGCCGGGTGGTGTGTTTGCGCCGGCGCTGGCTGTGGGAGCCGGTCTTGGCAATGACGTTGCCATAATTACGCATACGGCTTTTGCCACGCCGCTCATCGTCATTGGTATGGCTGGCTTTTTGGCCGCCGCGACGCAGGCGCCGATTACTTCCTTCATCATCGTAATGGAGATGATCGACGGTCACACGATGGTATTGAGCCTCATGGCAACGGCATTAGCGGCTTCTCTCATTTCCAAGCTGATCTCGCCGCCGCTGTATCACACCTTGTCTGAACTGCAACTGGCAAACGCGATTAAACCACCCGCGTTGTCGTCATCCGTGACAGACGCTTAGCCTATCGTTGGCGTCCGTGTGATGTTGTTCAAATTGCTATTTGAATCCCAATGATTCGACAAACGCATTTAGCGGTTCGCTCCACATTTTTCCGCCGTAGTTCAAAAGTAGATGGCCATCATGGCCTTCCACTGCGGGCGTGTGAACG
>DASUGV010000503.1:0-5723 GCA_036273835.1 Rhodocyclaceae bacterium | reverse complement strand
GGTCAGCTTTAGCGGCAGGCCGAGCGTGCGGCGCACTTCGGCTAGTGCGGTCGGCGCAGCATCTTCGCGCGCCAGCAGCTCGACGTGCGAAGCGCTGCTGTCCAGCACCATTACGCCATGGGTGCGCGCAAAAATGTAGGGTAGGCTGAGCGTGCTCATTTATTCGCTTCTCATTGCTGCGGCAGCGGAACTTTGGATGGAGCAGGCGGCGGCGACGGCAGCTGCGGAAATTCCGTATCGCCCTTCATGAGATTGTCCGGGCTGTCGTTCGTTTTTTGCTTGCCGATCATGTAGTCGTAACGATCCTCGCTTATGCGCTTGGCATCATCGCTGTTGCGGATGATGACCGGCCGCAAGAAGATCAGCAGATTGGTCTTGCTGCGCGATTTCGTTTCGTAGCGGAACAGGCTGCCAAGGACAGGTATATCGCCTAGCAACGGTACCTTATCAACGCCCGTCGACGAATTGTCCTGTATCAGTCCGCCCAGTGCCACGATGGCGCCATCGTCGGCTATGACAACGGAATCGAGCGAACGTTTCGTGGTGGTCGGGCCATTGATGTTCGAAGCTGTGGACGCCAATACGGCCGACACCTCTTGCGAGATCAGCAAACGCACGGTGCCGCCTTCGGTGATTTGCGGCTTTATCTTGAGCGTCAGACCGACATCCTTCCGTTCGATGGTCTGGAACGGATTGCTCGTGGTGGTGCTTGTCGTCGTGAACGTGCCGGTCACGAAAGGAACGTTCTGGCCGACGACGATCTTCGCCTCTTCGTTGTCGACGGTTACTAGACTGGGTGTGGACAGTATGTTGCTGCGCGAATCGGAATTGAGGGCGTGCAGCAGAGCGTCGATATTGAGAATCGGTGTGCCATTGAAGGTAATGGTGCCGCCGCCGACCGCGAGATTGAGTCCGTTGCTGACGTTGGCGGGATTCTGCGCGACGCTCAAAATATTTACGCCGGAGCCCTGCGCGCCAAAGTTGGTGCCGCCAAATACAGTGGTCTTGCCGCTGGTCGGTATGCCGCTTTGCCATTGAATACCGAACTCGTTCGATTTGTCGGCCGTCACTTCGGCGATCAGGGCTTCGATATATATTTGAGCGGGACGCCGGTCGAGTTTGTCCACGACGTCCCGCACGCTGTTATAAACCGCGTCGGGTCCGGTCACGATCAACGCGTTATTCGGAACATCGGCAAATACAAAGCTGTTGCCGCCAGTCGATGTCGACGTCGCGCTGGTGGCAACGTTGGCCCCACTGCCGCTTTGAGTATTGCTGGTCGTTGTGGTGGTGGGTGGCGCTTCGCCCGACAAGGCCGAGCGCAGCGTCTGTGCGACCTTGGTGGCATCGGCGTTCTTCAGATAGATCACGCGCACCGTGCCGGCGGCACCAGGCTGGTCGAGCTGCGCGGCCATGCTGCGCACAGCTTGCAGACGCGAGCGGTTTTCCGAACGTATGAGCAGCGAGTTGCTGTGGCCATCGGCGAGGATGGTCACGCGCTGGCTGGCATCGACAGGCTGTCCCGCTCCATCGGCAAACAGGCGGTTGAGCATGGCGGCCAGATCCACCGCGGAAGCATTGACGATAGGTAGCACCTGCGCGTCGCCTTGCGGCACATCGATGGATTCGATAATGCGGCCAATGCGCGCTATGTTTTCGGCATAGTCGGTAATGACAAGGGAATTGTTGTTCGGATAGACGCTGACCGTGTTGTTGGGCGTCACCAATGGGCGCACGACCTGCACCAGCTGCGCGGCCGATTCGTTTTTGATCTGGAATACTTCGGTGACGATCTTGTCGCCTGCCAGCGCGGCAGCGCGATCCTTGCCGACCGGCACGGCATGCAACTTGGCGTCGGCTTCCGGCACGATTTTCACCACACCTCCACCTTCGATGACGGCGTAGCCTTGCAGGCGCAATGCGGACAGCAAGATCGAATACGTCATCGATCTTGGAACTGGCCGGTTGGTCACGATATTGAGCGTGCCTTTGACGCGCGGATCGAGAATGAAATTTTTCCCCGAGATCTTGCCGATCGCGCGTACCACGGCATCGATATCCGCATTATTGAAATTCAGCGAAACATTGTCGCCGTTCTCTTTCGTCTCCGCCGCCGCCGTGGTCGCCGCCGTCGTCGTTGTGACGACCGCTGGCTGCGAGTCTGCGGCCCATAGTGCCGAGGATAACGATAGCGATAGACAGAGCGACGACAGGCAGAGGGCCACGTATCGCACGATGCGCGTGAAGCTTATGCATTTCGGGTCGGAGTGTGACTGTGTATTCATCATTCCTCAGAAGACGACGGAGCGGCGGAGGCGGGCGTAGAGCCTGCCGGTACGAGCGTACGCGAAGACGGCGCGACGGTCGCGGGTGTTTGTTGTTGCACGCTGGGTTGCGCATTGACCCCGCTATCGATCCCTCCGGTGGCAACCGGCAATGGTGGTGTGTTCCCCGCATCACTCAGGCGCAGGGTTTCGCGCGCACCGTTGCGCGACAGCTCGACCGATTGCGGCAATACTTTGAGGAGTTTCACGCCAGGCGCGATATCTTCACCTTCCACCACCGAGATACTGGGTAGGCCCGCTTCCTGCAAAACTGCAAAGCCTGGCGACTTGCCCGAATTCGCGGCGACACCCAGCAAACGAAACTGGCCGACGCTGGCGACCGGACTATCGGCCCCGGATTGTGTACTGGTTCCGAACAAGTGATGCGACGAAACTTCGCGCGCAGCGGCCAGTGGATCGGTCAACGCAGCATATTGCGAACGTTCGGGACGCGTACCCGCAATGCGCCAATACCAGCCAGCGGCGATCCACGCCGACAATGCCAGGGCCAACAGCCAGGCTAGCGACGGCATCAGGACTCCGAATCCTGCGAGTGATGTAAAGCGGGCGGGCAACAACATCGACGCAAATCCTTCAAACAGGGCTTGCGATTGTAGCAAGCACTGCCGAGGGAAAAACCCTGATAAGAGGCATGTTTAACGAATCAAGCGAAAGAAAGCGTGTCAGCCAGACTATCGCGCGGAGATTTCGTTCCTACATTTTGTCCTGTGCTCGACGAGTCCATCGATAGGCAATGAAGCAGATTGCCACGCACATGACGCCGCTGAACAGTCCCAGCGATGCGCCCGCCATACCAAGCTCTCGGCCCGGTGGGATACGGGCCGCGACGGCAAAAAAGGCAAAATAGAAACCAGCGAGCACGAGGGTAATTGCGAGAATGGCCACCAAAGTCGCCACGACGTTTCTGTTCACGAAAAGTCCTTTCCCAGGATATGACAAAGAGCTAAGCGGTACGCCTGACAGATGTACTCGAACCAAATGTCATACCGATTGACCATACAACGAATTTTACCAATGTTTCCATAATGATCAGACCGACAGCGGCAAATATGGCTCCGCAAAGGACGGCTTCCTGGTTCAGCGGAATATTGAACGAATAGTTCGAAACGGTTTCGTCCAGCAACTGGCGGTTTCTTCCAAACATCACATGTACGATCTTGCCCGCCAGATTCGTGTTCATGTTCGATTGCTCGCCGCGGAATGCTTTGTAACGTTCATACATGGCTCTGATCGGTACCGCTTCGCCGCGAAAAGTCTGGCTGGCGCTTTCTTCGTGTTCCTTGATCAGTGCTTCCAGCGAGCCTTGATGGTATTTGTTCGCGATCTCCTGAAAACCACGCAGGTTTTCGGTGACTTCGATCAGATGAGCATCCAGGCGTTTCTGGTACTGGTCAATAAAGTTAGGTATTTGTATGCCGAGCAGCATGGCGGCGCTTGCAATCGCAATCAGAAAATATCTGTATAGCATGCCTGAGTTCACCGGTTAACAACCTATCCAAGCTTGGCAACATGAGACGGAAAATTCCACCGTTAAATGTCAGAGCGGTCGATTAGCGGTGGTGATGGGTGTCAGACAGTATGTTTTGCGCGATAATTCGGCTTCGATCAGGGAAATAAAAATGGCCAAAGGCGATACGCGACAGCTGACATTCCACGACTTCATGGATCCGACGACCGGCGTACGCGTGACCCGGCTGACACCTCCCGATGTCATTAACCATCGCAATTATTTTTATCAGAAATGTTTTACGCGCGATGGGCGCTTTTTGCTCTTTGGTTCGGATTTCGACGGTATGCGCAACTGCTGGCTGCTCGATCTCGAGACGGGTATTGCGCGTCAGCTCACTGAAGGCAAGGGAACGAATACGCACGGGCCGTTTCTTTCGCCCGACGACCTTTATCTTTACTACGTCAAGCTCGGTATGGAGTTGCGCCGCGTTGCCCTCGATACCCTCGAAGAAGAGGTTGTCTATCGCGTGCCCGAGGGCTGGAAAGGCGCGGGCACTTGGGTTGCCAATTCGGCGTGCACCAAATTCGCGGCGATGGAGCTGCTCAAAGCCGATGTCGTCACGGGCTATTCAGGCTGGGAAAAATTTCGCAAGCAGTTCGAACATCCGCCGCTGAGCCACCTCATCAGCATCGACGGCGACGCACACACTTCGCGGATCGTATTCGAGCAGAAGCGTTACATGGGTCATCCGATGTACCGTCCTTTCGATGATACGACAATGGGATATTGCCATGAGGGTCCGCACGATCTCGTCGACGCACGCATGTGGCTGGTCAACGAAAACGGCAGCAATGTGCGCTGCGTGAAAAAGCATGCGCCCGGCGAGGCGTGCATGCATGAATTCTGGGTGCCGGACGGCTCAAAGCTCATGTATGTGAGTTACGTCAAGGGCGAACAGCAGCGTTTCATCTGGGAGGCCGACCCGGTGACGCTCGAAAACAAGATGGTCATGCCTATGCCGCCGTGTTCGCATCTCATGAGCAACTATGATGGCACGCTGCTGGTCGGCGACGGGGCCGGGCATTCGGCAGAAGTATCCGATCAGGAAGGACATGCTTTCGAGCCCGATCCCTTTCTGCATCTTTTCGATCTCAAGACACGCACGTCGCGCCGCATTTGCGCGCATAACACGAGCTGGCGCGACTATCTCGGCAATACGCAAACCAGCCACCCGCATCCGTCCTTCACGCCGGACGAAAAGCGAGTGCTGTTCAGCAGCGATTTCGAAGGCATGCCAGCGGTATATCTGGCCGATCTGCCGAATTAACAGGCGTTACTTGCTCCAGCTATCGCGCAGAGTTGTGGTTCGGTTGAACACGATCTTGCCCTTGCCATGATCTTCGCGATCGGCAACGAAATAACCGTGGCGTTCGAATTGATAGCTGCTGCCTGCGGCTGCTGATTCGAGACTCGGCTCGACGAAAGCGGCGACGATTTTTTTGCTGCCTGGATTCAAGCATTCGAGAAAGTTCCGTCCGCTGGCATCAGGCTGCGCTTCCGTGAACAAGCGATCGTAAAGCCGTACTTCGGCCGGCACGCCGTCGGTGACGCTGACCCAGGTGATCACGCCTTTGACTTTGATCGCATCGGCGCCCGGCGTGCCGCTCTTGGTATCCGGGACGATTTCGGCAAGTACTGCCGAGATGTTGCCATTGGCATCTTTCTCGCAGCCCGTACATTGAATGACATAGCCATATTTCAGACGTGTCCTATTGCCGGGATAGAGACGGTGATAGCCTTTGGGCGGCTCTTCCATGAAGTCTTCGCGCTCGATCCAGATTTCGTTCGTGAGATTGAAGTGGCGCTTGCCTCTGTCTTCGTGATGCGGATGCACGGGAGCATGGCAGTGTTCGGCATGACCTGCGCCG
>DASUGV010000502.1:0-3941 GCA_036273835.1 Rhodocyclaceae bacterium | reverse complement strand
CGAGAGCGGTTCGAACATTTCATCCGCATGGCCGGCGGCTGTTGCGCCACCGCCAGGTGTTTTCGGCACTGCGATGGAATGTTCTTCGTCGCTCTGGTATCGACTGCGACGCAGCCAGAACCACGTTACCAGCAAAAGTGCCAACAGGCCGCCAGGCAGATAAAGCCAGATTCTTTCCGGCATGAGAGGCAATATCTGTTTGGTGACGACGGGCTGCATGGCAACTGCAACCGGCCGCGGGGGTATCAGCGTCTGGTTCTTGATTTGCTGCGCGTGGATTTGCGCTTCCAACTCATTGCTGTCTGTCTGCAACTTTGCCTGCAGCGCTTCGAGCTGACGCAATTTGTCCGTGAGCTCGACTTGCGTGGCGATCTTGTCATCGAGCGTCGCGATCAATTGCAATTCAAGGCGCAGCTTGGCGCGCTCTTTCTCCGATAAATCGTTGCGCTTTGCGATGCTGGTTGCGAGCTGCAGGGCGCTACCTTCGCCACTATCAGTCGTTCCGACAACCAGCCTGTCGTGTGGTGCTGTGCGGGTGCGCTTGCGCTTTGGTACCGAGGGTACGGAAGAGTCCAGCATCGACTTGGCTGCGACAGGAGTTGCTGGCGGCGTTGCGAATTCCGGCGATATCGTCGTAGCCGCCGATGCCGTAGATGGACTTTGCGCAAGTGATTGCGTCCAGGTGGGCGCAATTGGCGGCGAGTTGGACTCGCTTACTACCGGACCGGTCGCGTTGAAATCGGGCGGATCGAGCAGCAAGGTGTAGTCGCGTCTCAGCCCAACGTCGCAGCCTATGACGACACCAAAACGCACGATCGGATTCTCATTCGTTTGTGCACCGACGATGATCAATTGACGGTTGCCATTTGCTTCATCGATGCCGAGACGGGCACTGCTGAGCCAAGGCAAATCGTCGCTATCGCTAGCCGGTGGAGCGGCAAGGCGAAAACAGGTGGCAGAAATCGGCTCGCCCTGTTCGGATTGGATAGGAATTTCGATACGCAGGGTTTGCCCGATACGGCTGCTAGTGTGTGCTTCGCCCAGCCCGACTGCGGAAACTGTGTTAGCAAGCGACACAAGGACGCATGCCATCGCCGGTAGCACAATGCGCCGAAGCATCATCGAGCGCGGTGTGGGCGCATGAGCAATGGCCGAGCGCAGCGCGTTCATCATCGCAAGCTTCGAAACAGCGGCACGCACGGATAGAGCATATTCATCATCATGCGTGATTCTAATGGAGCGAAGGCTATTGAAAAACAGAGGAATAGCGGGAGTTTCTATAGGATTTTGTGAAATTTTGACGTGCCACCTAATGGAAACGGTCGTGAGCAATTTAGAACAAGACAGTTGATACGCTGAAAACGACGGATTTATTCGAAGCATGGCGAGCTTTGAGTTAGAATCCGCCGCTGACTAAGTCGCGATGTGCGAGTGCAGCAAAGACGATTGCACTCCATGGGCCAAGTGGTTTTACCGCAGTCTCAATCTTTTTAGAGTATTTTCCCGGAGCGCCTTTTTATCGGGCGTCGCATAATCCTCCGTGTCGTTTTGTTTGTGGCTTGAGCAAAAAGATTCGTTCGAAGGGCATACATGAAGATCCACGAATATCAGGCAAAAGAAATTTTGCGCAAATACGGCATCCCGACTCCACGCGGGATCGCTTGTTTCAGTGTCGATGAAGCCGTCGCAGCGGCTGGCAAGCTTGGCGGTTCGGTCTGGGTAGTGAAGGCGCAGATTCACGCTGGCGGCCGCGGTAAAGGTGGCGGCGTCAAGTTGGCGCGTTCGAAAGATGAAGTCAGGAAATTGGCTGGCGAGATTCTCGGCATGCAACTCGTCACGCATCAGACAGGACCGCACGGTCAAAAGGTCAGACGCCTATTGATCGAAGAAGGCGCAGATATCAAGAAGGAATATTACGTCGCGGCACTGACCGACCGGGCGACCCAGCGCGTGGCTATGATGGCGTCATCGGAAGGCGGCATGGACATCGAAGAAGTCGCGCACAACACGCCTGAAAAAATCATCAAGGTATTCGTCGACCCGGCGACTGGTTTGACCGATGCGCAGGCGACCGAGCTGTCCAAAGGCATCGGCGTGCCGGATGGTTCGCTTCCGCAAGCCATCGATACGCTGAAAAAGCTTTATGAATGTTACATGGGAACCGATGCGTCGCTAGCGGAAATCAACCCGATGATTCTCGAAGGAGGCGTGGACGGCAAACCGGGGAACATCAAAGCGCTCGACGCCAAATTCAACTTCGATGCCAATGCGCTATTTCGCATTCCTGAAATTGTCGCGTACCGCGATCTCGACGAGGAGGACCCGGCCGAAATCGAAGCCTCCAAATTCGATCTCGCCTATATCCAACTCGACGGCAATATCGGTTGTCTCGTCAATGGCGCAGGCCTGGCGATGGCAACGATGGATACCATCAAACTATTCGGTGGCGAACCAGCCAACTTCCTTGACGTCGGTGGTGGCGCGACGACCGAGAAGGTCACCGAAGCATTCAAGATCATGCTCAGAAATCCCAAGGTCAAGGCCATTCTGGTCAACATCTTCGGCGGCATCATGCGTTGCGACACCATCGCTGCAGGTGTCGTCGCCGCGGCGCGCGAGGTCAAGCTGCAAGTGCCGTTGGTGGTGCGCATGAAGGGCACCAATGAAGACCTCGGTAAGCAGATCCTGGCGGATTCCGGCTTGCCGATCATTGCCGCAGACACCATGGCCGACGCCGCGCAAAAAGTTGTCGCGGCCACGAAGTAAGGGATTTCCAATGAGCATTCTGATCGACAAAAATACCAAAGTCATAACCCAGGGCATTACTGGCAAGACAGGGCAATTTCATACGCGCATGTGCCGCGACTATGCCAATGGCCAAAATTGTTTCGTCGCGGGCGTGAACCCCAAGAAGGCCGGTGAGGACTTCGAAGGCATTCCGATATACGGGTCCGTTGCCGATGCCAAGGCGGCCACGGGCGCAACCGTGTCGGTGATCTATGTACCGCCCGCCGGCGCGGCGGCAGCGATTTGGGAAGCGGTCGAAGCGGATCTGGATTTGACCATCTGCATCACCGAAGGTATTCCCGTGCGCGATATGCTGCTCGTGCGCAACAAGATGAAAGCCAAGGAAGCGGCAGGCGGCAAGAAGACCTTGTTGCTCGGCCCGAACTGCCCAGGCTTGATCACACCGGAAGAAATAAAGATCGGCATCATGCCGGGTCACATTCACCGTAAAGGCCGCATCGGTGTCGTATCGCGTTCCGGCACATTGACATATGAAGCCGTGGCTCAGGTGACGGAATTGGGCATGGGCCAGTCTTCCGCGGTGGGCATTGGCGGCGATCCCATCAATGGCCTCAAGCATATCGATATCATGAAGATGTTCAACGACGATCCCAATACCGACGGTGTCATCATGATCGGTGAAATCGGCGGACCGGACGAAGCGGAAGCGGCGCGCTGGTGCAAGGACAACATGAAAAAGCCGATCGTTGGTTTCATCGCTGGCGTCACCGCTCCGCCGGGAAAACGGATGGGCCACGCCGGAGCGCTCATCTCCGGTGGCGCTGATACGGCCGATGCCAAACTCGCGATCATGGAAGCATGCGGTTTCACGGTGACGCGCAATCCATCCGAGATGGGCAAATTGCTGAAAAATATCCTTTAAGCATATTTGGATAAAATAACGGGCAGCTGCGGCTGCCCGTTATTCTTTTGGCCGACAGTTCTTGCTGGGTAATTTTTGTTTGGCAACGCAGTCTTAAGGTGCATGTGACAGGCTCGCTTGACATCACAGTGCATCGGCAAGATAAAGTCGGTGGGTCGAAACAGCATTCAAACAATTGGGTATCCGAATGGACATCGTTCAACACAGCGAATTTTGGATCGGCCTCTTCAAGATTATTTGGGTGAATATTCTTTTGTCTGGCGACAATGCT
>DASUGV010000501.1:0-5400 GCA_036273835.1 Rhodocyclaceae bacterium | reverse complement strand
CACGTCGATAGCAACGCCGACACGCTTGCTGCCCGCCTCCGAAAGATGCGTGACCAGCTGCGGCAGGAGCGTGACGGGTAGATTGTCGACACAGTAATAGCCTGCGTCCTCCAGCACATTGAGGGCGATACTTTTACCGGAGCCTGACAAGCCGCTGATGACTGTAAGTTGCATGATGTCTGGTTTTGCCAATATCTCTACCAAGGATCGCATTTCAACGCGATACCGCGCTGCGAAAGGAGATTACCTAAAAGTATCGCGGACGGGCGACTCTTTGTGGAGATTTCCCGTTATCGATTGCGCGGTTCGAACGGAATGCCGTAACGCCGATGATGCGCCACGCGCCGCTCCTCGCTGCGGGAAAGAATTGCCAGCCGCTCTTCGCGGCCGGCATCGTGCCACGCGGTGATTTCGCTCAAGCTACGAAAACAGCCCATGCACACATCGTTTGCCGTATCGAGACAGCAGTTGCGAACACAGGGGGAAACCGGAAGATCCATATGTGGTGCAGACTCACCGATTAGAAAAACTGCGCGCTTTCAATGCGCGAGCAACCTTACTTGCCGGCTCGCGGCCCAGCTCGCCCGCGATGAACCAGGCCGTTGCCACCAGTTTATCGAGATTTATGCCACATTCATAACCCAGGCCATTGAGAAGGTAAACGACGTCTTCCGTGGCAACATTACCGCTTGCGCCGGGCGCATAGGGGCATCCTCCGAGGCCGGCAACGGACGCATCGAAATTGCGCAAGCCGAATTCCAGCGCACACTGAATATTGGCGATCGCCATACCGTAGGTGTCATGGAAATGTCCGGCTATGCGAGAAGCGGGCAATTCACGCAAGACAGCTTCCAGCATGCGCGCCACCGAGGCCGGTGTGCCAGCGCCCAAGGTATCGCCCAGGCTTATTTCGTAGCAGCCAAGATCAGCAAGTTCGCACGCCACACGCGTAACGGCTTGCGGCGCAACGTCGCCTTGATAGGGACAACTCACCACGCAGGAAACATAACCGCGCACACGAATGTCATTGGCATGAGCCGCTTGAAGTACCGGCCGAAAGCGTTCGACCGATTCGGCAATCGAACAACTGACGTGGCGTTGCGAGAACGATTCGGACGCTGCGGCAAATACGGCGACTTCGCGCGCACCCGCCGCCAAGGCAGTCTCGAAGCCACGCAAGTTGGGCACCAGAACAGGAAAATGTACCCCTGGTGCTGCCGGCAGCGCATGCACGACTTCGGCCGCGTCGGCCATCTGCGGCGCCCGTTTGGGCGATACGAAAGCAGTCGCTTCGATATCTCTTATGCCGCAATTTATGAGGCGTTCGATCAAGGTTAGCTTAGTCGCGGTCGACACCCACTGCGGCTCATTCTGCAATCCATCGCGCGGCCCTACTTCGACGACGCGAACATGCTGCGGCAAATCGGTTTGCGATGTATTCATGGTATCCATACCACGCTTTCATCAAATCACCGGATCTTGACGCAAACTACCAACTCAGCGCGCGGCCGGTGTAATCGAAAAACTGACCATTGTTGCTGCTATCAACACTTGCAATGACTTTACGCATCTGTTCTACGGATTCCGTGACACTCAAATCGGCATCCGGCCCACCCATCGATGTCCGCACCCAACCAGGATGCAAACTGATGACCGTAGCGCCTTGCGGGCCGTATTCGTTGGCAGCCATTTTGGCAACCATGTTCACTGCGGACTTGGACACACGATAGAGCAATCCTGTCGTCTGCTCGGCCAGGCTAACGGATCCCATTTTTGACGATAGCACCACCACCTTACCACCCACTTTAGCAACGCTCGGCGCAAATGCCTGAATCAAACGCATGGGTCCCAATACATTGGTACGCATGACTGCATCGAAGTTCTCGTCGCTGGGCGCCAGAAATTTCTGCGTATCCGGTCCATAGGCACCTGCGGAGACGATCAGCAGATCGATGGGCACATCGTCCATGTAATAAGAAAGCGCGGCCACCGAACTGGCGGATGTGACATCGAGCTTTTGCAGATTAGCATTGCGCGGTAGCCATTTGCGGGCCGTGTCGGGGTCGCGGCACGCCGCAATCACATCCCAACCATCGGCTGCATATTGAACCGCAAGCTCGAGGCCGATACCTCTACTGGCGCCAGCAATTAGCACCTTTTGGGACATGATCACACTCCATCTTGGTTATGCGCACATTATGCCTCGACAGCTTGGCGCATTGCATCGCTGCTATGCCTCGATGTTGCGACGCATCAACTTTTAACTTAGCGAGCGCGATGCAGATATACAATCAATGTGAAACACGATAAGACATTTTCCCTGAGGCGCTTTCCCAATACGGACCTGATCTACGTCATCATCGTTTGACGATGCGCTCAATCAATCGACTCATGAATTTATCCGCTATTGAATATCCTTTTGCGACGCCTCCAGGTACCGCCGAACTCACGAAAGTGGCGCGAGGGGTGTATTGGTTACGCATGCCATTACCGTTTGCTCTCGACCACATCAATCTGTGGATCATCGAAGACGGTGACAAAGTAGCTTTGATCGACACGGGCCTTGGCGATCCCGAATCGCGCGGCATATGGGCGCGAGTGCTTGCCGATCTTGATCGTGAAGTCAGCAAGATCGTAGTGACGCATTTCCATCCGGACCATATCGGCAACGCCGAATGGCTGTCACGTTCCACGAATGCGTCGGTGTGGATGAGTGCCGGTGAATATTTGCTAGCGCACGCCGTCCACGGACAGCACAGCGGATACAGCATCGAGGCAATGATTGCGCTTTTCCGCCAACATGGACTGGACGCGGCGCGTTGCGAGCAGCTTGCCGCACGCGGCAACATCTATGCGCGCGGGGTACCGAACCTACCGATGCAATATCATCGGCTGATTGCAGGTGATCGCTTGGATATAGGCGGCGATGAATGGGAATTGATCGCGGGTTATGGTCATTCGCCCGAACATATGACATTGTATTGTGCGGCGCGTGGTGTGTTGATTTCTGGCGACATGTTGCTGCCGAAAATTACGACCAACGTCAATGTTGCAGCGGCAATGCCCGAGGAAGATTCGGTCAGTCGCTTCATAACATCGATTCAACGTTTTGCGCACTTATCCCACGACACGCTGGTATTGCCGTCGCACAACACGCCGTTTCGCGGCGTGCAATTGCGCATCGAACAACTGGTAGCGCATCATGCAGAACGCGAGCGCGTACTGCTCGCTGCGCTCGATGCGCCACGCACTGCGGCCGAATTATTGCCGACGCTGTTCGAGCGCGAACTGGATACGCATCAGATAATGTTTGCCATGAGCGAAGCGATCGCCCACCTCAATCAGCTACTGCATAAGGGCGCCTTGCGGCGCCTGCAGAGTGCCGATGGTGTGTTGCGTTTCCAAAGCACGCATGCGCATGCAGCATCCGTTGAAGCGTGAAGATTGTTTTCTAGATTTTTGGTTGTTGATTCACAGATCAAGGAGTGAGCGCGATGGCAGCCAGCCCGCAAGAAATCGACAAACCCGCAATGCCGGACGCTAACGAGGCGATGCGGACTTATGCCGAAGTGGCGCAACGCAGCGCCAAATTGCTGGCCGAGCATATGCAGCGTCAAATGCAGAGAGGCGTGAGCGCGCCCTCGGACGAGTTGGGCGTTGCGCGTGCTTTCATGGACATGATGAGCAAGCTGTTCGCCAATCCTTATCGTCTCGCGCAAGCGCAGATGAACCTGATGTGGGACTATTTTTCGCTGTGGCAGCAGTCAACATTGCGCTTCATGGGCATGCAGGGCGAACCCGTTGCCAGCGTGGCAAAGGATGACAAGCGCTTCAAGGATGAAGGGTGGCAGGATCATTTTCTGTTCGACTTCATCAAACAGTCCTATCTCATTACGGCGCGGCACGTGCATGACACGGTAAGCAGCGTGGAAGGGCTGGACGATATCACGCAGAAAAAAGTTAACTTCTTCACGCGCCAATATATCGACGCGCTTTCGCCATCCAATTTCGCAGTCACCAATCCCGAGGTATTCCGCGAAACGATCAAGAGCAGCGGCCAAAACCTCATCAAGGGTTTCAACAATCTGCTGCGCGACATCGAAGAAGGCGACGGACAACTCCGCGTTCGTATGACAGATACATCTTCGTTCGAGTTAGGAAAAAATGTCGCTACGACGCCGGGCAAAGTGGTGTATCAGAACGATCTGATCCAGCTTCTGCAATACGTGCCCTCCACCGCAAAGGTCAACAAGCGTCCGCTGCTGATCGTGCCGCCGTGGATCAACAAATATTACGTGCTCGATCTGCGCGATAAAAATTCGCTCATCAAATGGTGCGTGGATCAGGGCCACACCGTGTTTGTCATCAGTTGGGTCAATCCGGATGCTCGCCTGGCCGACAAGGGCTTCGATGAGTACGTGCAAGAAGGCGTTCTCGACGCGGTGTCCGCAATCGTCACACAAACGGACGTGAAGGAAATCAATGCAGCCGGATACTGCCTGGGCGGTACTTTGCTCGGCACTGCGCTGGCCCATATGGCGGCGAAGAAAGACAAACGCATTGCGAGCGCAACGTTCTTTACCACCTTGCTGGATTTCTCCGCGCCCGGCGAATTGGGTGTGTTCATCGACGAAGCGCAGGTCGCAAGCCTGGAGAAAAAAATGCTCGATCGCGGTTATCTCGAAGGCACCGAGATGGCCAACACCTTCAACATGTTGCGTTCGAACGATTTGATCTGGTCATTCGTCGTCAACAATTATTTGCTCGGCAAAGATCCCTTTCCATTCGACCTGCTGTACTGGAATTCGGACTCCACGCGCATGCCCGCCAAGATGCACAGCTTCTATCTGCGCAATATGTATCTCAACAACGCGTTGTGCCAGACTGGTTCGCTCGAAATTCTCGGCACTAAAATCGACGTTTCCAAAATCAAGGTGCCCTGCTACTTCATCTCCACGATCGATGATCACATCGCGCCATGGAAGACCACCTACGTTGGCGCTCAGGCGCTCACTGCGCCCGTGCGTTTCGTGCTGGGCGGCTCCGGTCACATCGCAGGTGTCGTCAATCCTCCGGCTGCGAACAAATACGGTTACTGGATCAATCCCGCCGAAAATTTGCCCGCCACAGCGGACGACTGGCTTGCCCACGCAACACAGACGCCGGGTTCGTGGTGGACCGATTGGCATTCCTGGCTCACGAGCATGGAGGCCGCTGAAGTCACCGCGCGCGATCCTGCCAAGGGAACACTTTCGGTACTGGAAGATGCGCCGGGCTCGTATGTAAAGCAGCGGCTGGACAAAACGGTTCGCTGATTTTTATGACATTCGCATTTGCGTGGCACATGCTGATGGAGCAAATGCCATAGCTCAATTATTCGTGTCTCGACCTGCGAGTGGC
>DASUGV010000500.1:0-4890 GCA_036273835.1 Rhodocyclaceae bacterium | reverse complement strand
CAACCAACGAATCACCGGAGACGGGCGAGAGCATGCCGGGTCGTGCGCAATGCGAGACGAGCAACACTGTTTTCAAATTTGTTCAGTCCAGCGAAAATGTGCTGAGTGCGGTCGTGCGCGATTCGTCTATGACGTTGGAATCGGAGCTGCGCTTGAGCCAGCAGATCAGGTCGGTTGTAAAAGGTGCCGGCGCGCGGCTCGGAAAAATTTGGCTGAATGGCCGTGCGATTGTGAACGATTCTTTAGGAGACGAACATGGCAGTTGAAGCAATTGGCGGGATTACGTCGTCGACGGCCGCAGCAACAGCTGCGCCAACATCAACCTTGGGTCAAGCCGACTTGCTCAAGATTATGCTGACGGAATTGCAGTTCCAGGATCCGCTCAAACCTGTCGACAATACGGAATTCATTGCGCAGCTCGCGCAATTCACGACCCTTGAGCAAACCAAACAGCTCAACGACAGTATCGACACGCTGTTGTCCATGCAGGCCGGTACGCAATCCATCGGCTTGCTGGGCCGCGATGTGCAAGTCACTTTGCCGCAAGGCGGCACGGTGGTCGGCACGGTAACCAGTTTCACATTTGTGGACGGCCAACCGAATTTGACGATCAAGGACTCGACCGGTGCGCTCACAACCGGCGTCGGTTTGTCCAACGTCACCTTGGTGCGATAAGGAGAATGTCATGCTAGATAGCGTCAATGTTGCTCTGTCAGGTCTGCGCACCTTTTCGGTGGGCTTGCGTAACATCAGCAATAATGTCACCAACATGAATTCGAACGGATACAAGGGCACGACGCTCCAGTTTTCCGACCTGTTCTACAAAGAAGATTTGACCGTGGGCGGCCAGGCGACGCAGTCTCGTTTCAGCGAAGGTGCAGGTGTCGGCATCGGTTCTCAAAGTACGAACTTTGCCGATGGCGACATACGGCAAACGACATCCAGTACCGATCTTGCTCTGCAGGGAAATGGCTTTTTTATCTTGCGCAAAGACGGCAAGGAAACTTTCACGCGGGACGGAAGTTTTCAGTTCGACGGCAATGGCACGTTGATCGATCCGACGACTCAAGCGCATGTGGCCGGCTTAGGTCCCGACAACACCCTGGTCGACATCAACATCGGAGATCTGCGCTTTTCTCCGGCACAACCCACGTCGGATATAAAGTTGACCGGGAATTTGCTGACTCCAGTGCCGGATCCTCAGAATCCGGATCCCGATACGACGTTCACCATTTCGAACGTGCCTGTTTTTGATGCGAGCGGCGGCCAGAATCTGGTCAGTGTCATTCTTACGAATACCACCACGACCACCAGTGGAAAAGTGAGAACTGTCGAAGTTCACGATAGCCAAGGCAATGTGCTGGGAACAGGAGAAGTTGATTTCAATGGAGACGGTTCTCCAAAGGTTAATTTGAATACCGTGTCATTTACGATCACACCTAGCGGCGGCACGCCACAGACAGTGACGTTGGACTTTGGTACGCCCAACACGTTCGGCGGCGTCACCAGCTTTTCCTCGGGTACCGCATCGACCGTCGCGGTGGGTTCGCAAGATGGCGTCGGTGTGGGCAATCTTACGACGACGACATTCGACAAGAATGGTTTGCTCACACTGACGTATTCCAATAACAAAACGGTGACCGATAAGAGCGTTGCACTCGCGTGGTTCGACGATCCGCAAGCACTCGAGCGTGGCGATGGCGCTCAGTTCATCAATCAGTCCGGCGCTGCACCAAAGATCGGCGCGGCAGGCAGCAATGGTTTCGGCAGCATTACAGGCAGCAGTCTCGAAGCGTCCAACGTGGACCTTGCATCCGAATTTTCAGAACTTGTGATTATTCAACGCGGATATCAATCCGCATCGCAAGTGCTCGGCGCGGCGAACGATATGGCACAGCAGTTGATGGACTTGTTGAAAGGCAAATGAGCAAAATGAATGCGACACGCTCTTTCAGGTTGTACACGTCGACGGAGCTGAACGCTGCAAGCGCTACGGTGGACGCCGTTCTTCAGCGTTGGGCTACGGAATGGTTTCCATCTGCGCGGCCTTCCAACGTCAACGTTGCGGATTTCGGTGCGGTACGGCAACTGCAAGATACGAGTTGGACACCTTATGCCGTCGGCAAGTCCGAATGCGTGCTGATCGACAAACGTTCCGACTTGCTCAAGACGGTCGCCAACGCCGTCGCCGGCGATGCGGCCAAGCATGAACTGATTCGTTTGCCCTTGAGTCCGATTCTCGCCGATGTCGTAGAACGTGCACTATCGAATCTGGTTGCGCAGCTGGCGGTAGCTGCCAAAGGCGAGTTGCCGCGCATGCAGACCGACGCAAATGCCGACCTTGAGATCATCGGCGCGTTCGGTAGCGGTGCGCTGCTGTGCGAGTTTCGTTTGGCCGATAGCGCGGTTTCGATCGTATGCAATATAGATATCGCGCGGAATTATGTGCTGATCGCTCCCGCGTCGAAGCAGATAAAACGGAAACTTGCAACAAGAGTGGAAGCGATCTCCTCGCGCAGCACCCGAACACAAGTAGTCCTCGGTCATAGCGAATTGGCCGTTGCGGAACTTGTCGGTCTCGCTGCCGGCGATGTCATTCTGCTTGATCGTCGTGTCGGTCAGCCATTCGATCTGTGCGCCATGGATGGTCAATTGATTAGTGCTGTAGAAATTGGAACAAAAGGACCGCACGTCGCGGCCGCAATCGTCAGGAACTCATGATGTCAAAATTGGAAGAAGTGTCTCCCGTTGCCGCTCAACCCGTCAGCTTGCAAGAATTGCAACGCGCGCAGCCGCAAGGCAAGCAAATTCTGAATGGCCGTTTCGATCTCATCAGCGAACTCAAGGTGCGCGTCGAAGCGCGTTTGGGTTCGGCGGAAATTTCGGTTAGCGAATTGTTCGGCTTGAAGGAAAATTCAGTGGTGACGCTGGAAGCGGCGCCGGCCGATCCCATTGACATACTGCTCGACGGCAAGCTGATCGCGCGTGGCGCGTTGGTTGTTGTCGGCGACAGCTTTGGTATTCGTATCACCGAAGTGAACGGAGCAGGGGCGCAGGCGTGAGATGCGCAGCCGGCAAAGCACTGCGGCTGGTCGGTCTGCTGCTTGCGCTGAATATGCATATCGGGTTCGCTCAGCAAAGCCCGTCGCTGGCTCAACCGCTTGCTCAGTCGCTAGTCAAACCGCATAACGCGATTCCCTATCGGCAAGATCAGCCCATGGGCGGCGCCAACATGTCGGGCGTTGCCGTTGCGGTCGTTTTGTTGATCGCAGGTGCGGCTGTTGCGTTGCGCTATGGTGCCAAGCGCGGAATTCGTGTGCCGCTGCGAGGATTGCGCAACGAACGGCTCAAGCTGGTCGAGGTACTGCATTTATCTAACCGTAGCCGTCTCTATCTCGTTGAAGCGGACGGTGAACGTCTGCTTGTCGGCGAGCAACAGAGCAGCATAAACATTCAGCCGCTTAAAGCGCGCACCAACGCGGCAAGTGACAATAGTGAATCTTCCATCGACTGAAAAAATTTGCAGACTGTTATGCGTAGCCGTGTTGCTGTGCATGCCGATGTTTGCGCTCGCCGCGGCAACGCCTGACTTTGCGTTGCCGGGGGTTACCGTACATATCGGTGGCGGCAACGCAGGAGGACAAGAGACAGCAACCGCAATCAAGATTGTCATCGGTTTGACATTGCTTGCGATCGCTCCCGGCATGATCGTGGCGATGACATCGTTCACGCGTATCATCGTTGTGTTCTCCATGCTGCGTCATGCATTGGGTCTACAAGACACGCCGCCGAATACGGTGCTTATCAGTCTGGCGTTGTTTCTCACGCTATTCATCATGTCGCCAGTGCTTGAGCGCATCGATCGCGATGCCATACAGCCACTGGAAAAAAACGAAATATCCGCGAGCGATGCACTCAAGCGAGGAGCTGTTCCGCTCAAGGAATTCATGCTGCGTCAGACGCGTGAGCAGGATCTGGGTTTGATGGCGGAACTCGCCAATCAACCGCCGCCCCAAACGATGGACGATGTGGTGTTCGTGCAGCTCGTGCCCGCCTACATGCTGTCCGAACTCAAGTCCGCATTCCAGATCGGCTTCGTCATCTTCTTACCTTTCCTGATTGTCGACCTGGTCGTTTCCAGTATCCTGATGGCATTGGGAATGATGATGGTGCCGCCGGTTGTCATATCCTTGCCATTCAAAATTCTTCTCTTCGTCATGATCGACGGCTGGAACCTCATCGTTCGTGCGTTGGTCGGCAGCTTTGGGTAATCAGCGCCCATGCCTGCCACACCCGCAGCGAGCCTGATAACGACAGCACAAGATTCGCCCGGTGTCGAGGCGGACGATTGGCATGCATGGCGTAATCAGGGTAGTTACGAAGCGCGTAGCCGCTTAATCGAACGGCATATGCCTTTCGCTAAGATGCTGGCGGCCAAACTCTATGGCAACAGAATTATTCTCGAAGCGGAATTCGACGACTATCGGCAATGGGGCATTGAAGGTTTGATCGCCGCTGTTGATCACTTCGATCCCGACCGTAATGTCCCCTTCGAAGCTTATTCCGCCAAACGCATTCAAGGCGCTATCCTCAACGAAGCCGATACGCTCTCGGATCGTGCCGCACAAATCTCCATGCGTGCGCGCATCCGTCGCGAGCGGGCGAGCTCCGTAGGCGAGTCCGCCGATACGCGCGCCGACACCAGCACCTTGTTCAATCGTCTCGTCGAAGTGGCTGTGGGCTTGGCATTGGGTGTCATGCTCGAAGACACCGGCATGATCCAAACGCTCGAAGCGGTTGCGCCGCAAACCGATGTCTATCGAAGCGTAGAGCTGGCGCAACTGCACAAACGCGTTCAGGCGTTGGTGGAATTGTTGCCGGAGCGTGAGC
>DASUGV010000499.1:0-11494 GCA_036273835.1 Rhodocyclaceae bacterium | reverse complement strand
GGTACCCGCTATATCCTCGAACACGTCGTTGAACCCATCGAAGGTAGTGGGCTCCAACGCTTGCTCGCGGGCCTTCGGCCCGGTGAAACTCCGATAGACCGCCGCGCGTAATTGAAGATTGGATGTCGGCGCAAAGCTGACGCCCAATTTTGGATCGGGACGATCTATGTCAATGACATCGCTCTGCGAGTATTTCTGATACGCCAAGCCGCCATGCAAAGTCCACTTTGGCGAGAGGAAGCTTTGCCAGTTTGCATATACATTGTCATAAGTAACCGAGCCTGGCGTTTGAGAATTCGAAATCACCGGAGGCGGGGTGACGAAATGTCCCGGCGGCGGCACGGGAATGAATATGGGTGGCAGCGTAATCTTCACCTGCTGAGCCGATCTATCGCCTTCGCGATAGCTGCTAACTCCGGTCGCTAGACTGCCCGGAGAACCTTGCCACAAATACTGCAATTCACCGAATCGGCCATCGATAATGCTATGAGCATAGGTGTCAACAACCAAAGGTCCAGTGACTGCGTGAGTCAAATTGTTATCTTCGCGTTGAACCGCCGAATAATTGCCCAATACTTCCGAAGTGTTCGACAGCGCTGTGCGAAAACCCGTTCGCGCCAAATCGGTTTGCGTCGCTTTGCGCGTCGTTGGAACGCCGCTGCTCTGAACCAGGTTCTGACTCTGATCGCCACCATCCAGCACGACACGGCGCAGTTCGCCATACAACGTTGTTGAATTGGTGATCTGCTGCAATGCGTTGAACTGGTTCGCGTTGATTTGCAGATCGGTGCCAGGCTTCCAGCCGTCGGTGTCGTAATTGAAATAACCAGCCGAGATCTGGCCGCTTTGCCAAGCGTGGGAAGCGAGCAGGCTCTCGCCTTGCGTGTCGTGATTGCCTTTCGTGACGGATGCGGCGAAATGTTCGGGCTGGCGAGCGAACAGATCGGACGTTTCTTCGGTCGAGAGCGCGCGTGGCCCATCCAGAATGGGCAGACCCGGAATATAGTATTGCGGCGGCAGCGGCCACTGGCCCGGCTGTTGACGCATTTGTGCTTGCAACAGCTCACTCACGCGCGCATTTTCCGTGTGCATGCTATTGGCATAAGCATCGGCAAGAAAACGATGGGCCGTCCCGCTTTGCGGATCTTTTGTGACGGCATCTTGCGCAGTTACCGTCATGGCCTGTTGCCAGTCGAGATCTTCGTAAGCTTTGGACAGATTCGCTTCGCGTGCGGAACGATCTTGATCGATCAATCCATCAGGACGCAGAACGCTGCGGTTATCGTTGCGAGCAAGCGCTTCGCGGTAATCCGCCACCGCACCAATCGGATCGTTATTCTGCTGCTTACGAATTGCATCGAAATACCATGGCGTCGGACTTGCAGGATCAAGACTGCGTGCGAGCTCGAATTCGCTGGTGGCAGGCTTGTCGCGACCCTCTTGCTGATAAGCACGGCCGAGTGTACTGCGCAATTCGGTGTTGGTCGGATCGAGCATGACGGCCACTTCAAGCTCGCGGCGCCCTTCTGCAAGTTGACCTAGACGGATATGGGCCAGTCCGCGTCCATACCATGAAAGCGGCTCGGCAGAGTTGGCAGCGATCGCTGCATCAAACTCTGGGATAGCCACTTTCGTGCGGCCTGCGAGCAAATCGGCAAAGCCGAGCATGGCGCCGGCCATGGGCGCCTCGGCGTCGAGCGTCTGCGCCAACTGCGCGGATTGACGCCCGTTCTCGATTTGCGACATCGACAATTCGATCTCAGCACGGCGCAACCAGGCAATGGGAGAAGTCAGTGTCATTTCGGTCGCTCGCTTCGCCACGGCCAGCGCCTGCGGCAGATTGCGCTGCGATTGCTGTGCATAACTCAAGGCCAATTGAGCCGTCACAGATGTCGCATCCAATTGCACAGCGCGTTGAGCCGAGGCCAGCGCTGCATCCGGCGCATTGGTGACGACATTGACAATGGCATCCAGCGACGCGGCATCGGCATTACGTGTGGGATCGAGTTGGGCGATGATGCCGCGCGCTTCATCGAAGCGCCCGATCGCCAACAGCAGGCTGGCGCGAAAGGCTTGCAGTTTAGGGATGTTGGCTAACGTCGGCACGTGCTCGATGGCCACAATGGCCATGGCATAACGGCCGGCAATCGCATCGAGCTGTGCTTGCGTAGCCAGATCGCGTGTCGTGGCAGGCAGGCTATTTAGATATTCCGAGGACAACACGACGATCTGCGGATAGTGGATTGCCCAACGAATAGCATCGAGCGGACGTATTTCGAGCGGCGCCGGCATCGCGTCGCGTGCGGCCGTCGCGCTGGCACCTGCGGCGATGAGCACTTCGCCCATGGGATTGACGGCACGTATGCGCCCTTCCGCTACTGAAACTTGCGCGTGACTGGCATCCGCATCGACGGTAAATTCGGTACCATCGACCAAGGCATTTACGTACGGCGTCACCACATTGAGCCGCTTTTTGAAACGGCTCAGCACATGAACGATGCCCTGCGACAGACTCAATTCCGACGGCTGATCTTCGGCCACCTGTACCAGCGTCAGCGTAGTGTTCTGATCCAGCCTTACCAGCACATCGTTGCTCAGCACGACTGCCGCCTGACTGCGCGCACGTGCTGCCACGATATCACCAGGGCATAACTTAGTCAGACGCGCAGCGGGCAACCACAGCTGAGAAGAAGCCGGCCGCACTTCCACGGTACCTTCGACCGACACCAGCTGGCCAACGAGTGTGTCGCAAGCGAGGGCGTCGCCGCACCAAAGCATCAACAATACGATGGGAATCCAGCCCTGCAATCGAAGGGAAAGGTCGCTCGGCAAAATCGGTTTTTTATGCATACAGCATGCGACGTGTAAAAGGTACTCGTACGAAACGGCTATTCAGGCGTGGATAGCAACAGAAGCGCCGCAAAGTGTCAATATTCTCGACAAATAACATGACACAGTAACGGCGCAATGTGGCCGATTTGAGGACATAAACCGCCCATTCGAGTCTTTCCGGCAAATATTGCTTATTTGTGTTCAATACGATTTTCCCGGATCGTCTGGCGCAATTCATGCTGTTTGCGATAGGCGCGCCTGACATGCAGACTCAGGCCCAGTACCGCAACAATCGATGGCTGCAGTACCAGCGGTATCGCGACCGGCAGCCATAGCGTATGGGCGGAAAAGCTGTAGCAAGCGAATGCACCGTAAGCGAAAAGCATGAATAGCGTTAGCAATACGGCATAGTGGGTGCGCTTCATCCACCAAGGCAGTGTAAGCAGAGCAGAAAAGGCAATGAGCAAAAACCAGGTCGGTCCCGCCAGGGGCTTATGCAAAGTAGAACCATCCAGGAGATTCGCAAGAGCCGTCGCGCACAACTCCACACCACTGATGTCCAGCCCGTCGCTGGTCGTGAAAGGCGTCGCGTATGCATCCTTTTGCTCGGGCTGGTTGAATTCGGAATAACCGATGAGCACCGCTTTGCCCTTGAACATCCGCTCTCCCATCACCGGATCGGCCGCCAACGATAATGCGTCGCGATAGCGAATGGTCTTAATCGTACCGATCGGGCCATAGAGATTGAGCGCGTGCGGCTCTGGCGCTACGAGCAGTTGCAAAAGCGATCGCGCGCGCGGGGACACGTGTAAAGCGCGCATGCTCACGCGCGCCGAAGGCAACTCATCGACATTGAAGGTCGCACGCAAAGCGCGGAGTAGATCCGGCACACTGTCCAAGGCTGCTTCGGGCGTCAGCTCGCTGGAACTTTGAATCAGCGGACCGCCGCTGGTGCCGCTATCAGCATTTCCATTCTCATCTCGGTCAGCACTACCCGCAGACGCGGCACGCCATGCGCGCACCAGTTCAGCATATTCCTTTGGCATCATCGACAGCGACAATACCAACGGCATAGACGGCTGATCGCCCGCATTGGGAACGAAGCTCCAGAACGCAAACACGCCATCCGGCGTCTTGGGCAATACAAAAGGAGCTGTCGCAAGTGCCGCGCGTTCAAATTGCGGCAGCGGTTCGACAAGACGATCCACGCTGGCCAGCAACTCGCCCTGCTGCGACTTGATGGCCTCGCGCGCGACCGACTCGACCAGCACGACGTTGCCCGCAAGACTGAGCGACTTGGCAAGCCGGACGTCATCGGCACTGTCGCGTGCGCGATCGAACAGCAGATCGACACCTATTACGCCCGCGCTCCGCAATCTGAGTTCATCAATCAACTGCGCATGCAAACTGCGCGGCCAGAGATTCGGCCGGTTACGCAGGCCCAGTTCTCGAGCGGAAATGGAATCCATCGTGATAATGACGATGTCCTGCGGCGCAGGCCGCGTACCGCGCACCGCATAAAGCGCGCGCAACCCAGGACCTGTCTCCAGGTTGGCCAGGGGCGACACCCACATTGCGATCATTGCCAGCACGCTGGCCGCCATCAACAGGAGCTGTTCGAGCAGTTTTTTAGAGCTCATTTCATCAATATCCGCGAGATGCGTTGGCCTGCAATGCGGATGAATCGCGAGCCGTGCGAGGAAGCCAAGGATGGTGCCCTTGGCGACGATCACGGCGAAGCGAGCGCCGCATTGCAGGCCAACCCTTCGGGACGGTACTCTCAATTGGCAACATCGGGGCGCATTGCCGCGTTGCTCGTCGCTTGTGTGGCAACACCACACGGCGCTCCTCGCGCCTTGCGCTGCATCCCGGAACAGTACCGTCGCACGCGTGGATATTGATGAAATGAGCTCTATGCAAATTTACTCCTTCTTCTGACCGCCGCAGTTCGGTGAGCGGCGGACTACCGGATCGCATCGCTATCTGAACGACAGACTGTAATTCAAATCCAGCGCGTTGTCGGTACCCGCCTGAGCTACCAGCGCGAGAAAGCGCGTCAAGTTATAGCTAATTTTGACGACGCTCTCCGTCCCGATGAAATTCTGCTCCAGTCCGAGATAGGCGCGGGAAGAAATACGCTTGCCAAGGGTCAGAACTTGCTCGCTGTTCACAGCGGTACCCACGCTGGAGTTCACACCCGTCACGCTGTTTGCCGTCTGGCTTTGCAAGGGCTTGTTGGTAGTGGCTTGTCCAACGCTGATGTCGTCCAGCCCAATACCGTGTGCGAGGCGATCCACCAATCCCTCGCCGTTGCCGCCGAATGCCGCACCCGCCGCAGACAGCAATAGACCCGCGTCACCGGAACCTGTTTCCGCAGGACGTCCAAGCAGAATCCACGACAATTTTTCCGACTCCGGCACATTCGGATCGGACACGAGTTGCACGTGCGGGTCGCGCGCAGTGCCAGTGATTTGCACGCCAGCCTCCACCGGCAAACCTTTGCGCAAAGCAACCACGTTCAAACCGGGGTCGTCGATGGGTCCCTGAAAATTCACGGCGCCGCGCTCGATGCTCAGCTTCTGCCCGTATGCGACGAATGTGCCTTCGCGTGCCCGCACCGAACCGGTGGCCCGAATCGGACTATCGTCGGCCAATTGCAACCGCAATATGCCATCGAGATATGTGTCCACGCCATAAGCTTTCAGAATGAATTGGTTGCCGAAATCGAAAACGATTTCGCCGTTCATGCGCATGCGAGATGGCGACTTGGGTTTCTTGCTACGTACGACAACGTCATCGGACAATCGAGGTGCGCCGCCTTTGGGTACGCCGACGAATCCGGCATCGGCTTTCAATTGCGCATCGAGATTGAAGTGATCCCAACCGGTGTCGATGTTTGCGGCGCCCGACACCAGCATCCATTGATTGGGTTGCTGCAAGGCGGCGATGCGCTCTGCCTGTAAAGTAAATGTCCCCTTGCCGGTCGACAGTTGCAGTTGGCCGCTACCTGTCAATTGGCCGGGAAAATTTGAGGACCTAGTCAAGCGCGAATCGGGCGGACGCATCTTGTTGTCCGACTGGAAAACCAGTTTCTCCAGCGTGACGCGCGCCGCATCGAAAGACAGCACAGCGCTGCCTTCCGACAATCGCAATCCTTGATCGGCCAAGGCAATTTCCAGCTTATCGCCTTGCACGCGTCCTGCGCCTTGCGGCTTGGCGCTCGTGCCCTGGATATTGAATTCGCCATGCACGCTGCCTTCCGTGCGCAGATTCGGACTGATGAAAGGACCCACCCAGGAAATCGATGACATCTGAATATTACCGACACCTACCAGCGGCGCGTCCGGATTCAACCGCACGCCGCTACCTCGGCCCTGCACCATCGCCGACAGAACCAGATTGATTGCGCCGATGCGCGTACCGTTGGCAATCGCCGAGAAAGCCAAGCGATTATTCTGCATGCCCAAGGTTGCCTCGAAAGTCTCCAACCCCATGGCGACCGGCGAGTCGCCCTGCAATATAATGTCACCACCTTCGCGGAAAATGCGAACGAGGCCATTGGCCTGTTCGCCGAGCGCCACATCCCACTCGCCGCCCAGTTGCATGCTGTTACCGCTTAAAACGGTATTCTGATTTTCGTCGAGAGACAGACCGACCTCGACGCCCGTAATGCGACCTTTTGTGACGATACGCTGCGGACTCCATTCCAATCGAGAAATCTGCACGTTGCCATTCTGCGCTTGTAACTGGGCGGGACCGAGACTCATGCCTTGCAACGACGCATCCAGCATCGCCGGTTGCTTCAGCCGAAAGTTGACCAGCCCTTTCGCCACCAATTGCTGCAAATAGCCGTGCCAGTTTTCTCCAAGCAAGCCTCCGCTGGCACGCAAATCGATATGCTGATCTTTCAATAAATCGGCGAATAGTACAACGTCATGCGCACTGCGCTTTCCGCTTATCGACAAGCCGGCGTGACGCACGATAGGATCGCTATTCGCTGCGCCTGATCGCACAGCGCTCACGTCGACTTTTGCATTAAATGAACCAGCCGGACCATCTTGCAATCGGGCTTGCGCATCGGCACTACCGACATGAATCCCGCCGGGCAAAACGAGTTGATCTGCATGCGCAACGAGCTCGCCGGAAGGTAATTCAATCGAGCCACTCAATATGCCCCGTGCATTTATGCTGCCGCCCGCTCCATCGAGCAAACGATCGAGATGGGCCGCATCCAGTTTGTAGCGCAACTGATCGCCAAGCTTACCGAACGCGCCGGTCAGGACAAGATAGTTATCGAGCACGTTGAGATTGACGTCGGCATCGAATATGCGGCCCTCCGCTAAACTCAGATGACCGCCGCCTGCGACGGGATAACCATCGAGTTTGCTGTCCGTCATCGTCATCGCCAGCTTGGCCCGCCAACTCGGCGCAAGTTGCCCGCTGACATCGAAAGTCGCATTGAGATTGCCGTGCGGCGCCGTCGTCACAAAACGCTGCGGATCGCCGCGCGATAAGCTGCCGTGCGCCTCGAATGTACGGGGACCACGCAAGGCCATTTGCCCGCTGGCCACGAGACTCGCCGTGCCCGCTTTGAGCTCGGCATGGCGCAGCGTCAATATGCCATTGTGCTGTTCGCCTTGTGCTGCCAATATGTATCGGTCCGCCGCAAGATCGAGTTTGAACTGCTGATCGCTCGCGCGCACGGATGCGCTCAGATCGCCGTTGATGCGCGCCGGCTGCGCCGCGCTGTACAGGCGACTGGGATCGACACTCGAAATTTTCAACGCAGCTTCGATGCGGCCAATCGATTGAAGCGGGGCTGTTTGCGAAGACGGCTGCGTACTGGATACCGGCGTCCTCGCACCCGGCTGCCAACTCGCTTGTCCCGCAAGCAATCCGCGTCCGGGCAGTTCGATCCGCAAGCCATTCACCGTGAGCCGACCCTGTGACCAATCGATCTGCGCCGACATCCGATCGAGAGGAATGCCGTTGTCATCGGCCGGCGCAGCAGTACGATTGACGATTTCGACGGGTCCTCGCACGCGCCAACCGCTTGCCGACGCCGCCGTGCCCGGTGTCGTCACAATGCTTGGCGTCAGATCTGCACGAACACTGATGCTGGCGTGCGGCGCACCAGCGTTGAATGCCGAGGGATCGATATGTTGCAGCGTGACCTGCGCGCGCCGCAACGGCGGAGAATCGAAAGGCTGCGCTAGAACATCGGCCTGTCCATCGATGCCATCGCCATCGGCTTGCAAACGCACACGCGGGGCCGTAAGCGTGCCGTCGACTTGCGCATCGACCGTCAACTTGCGCGACTGCACGTCGCCGGTCAGGCGTATCGCCGCAGCCAACGCAAACGGCGACTTAGCCGATAATCGTGCAGAGCCGGTTACGCGACCGGCCGGTGTCGTCATCGCGAGTTGCTCGATACGATGCGCATTGGCGTCGCTATCGAGACGCCCGATGATTTCGTCCAAGACAACATTGGGCGCCGGCTGTTGCGAACCGTCTGCCAGCGTGCCAATCGCCAAATGGTCAAGGCGCAATTCCTTGATTGTCATTGCCATTGGCAATTGCAGCGACGCCGGCACATGCACCGGCTCAGGGTGAGCGGACGGCGGCGTGCGGATTTCCAACTGGCCGGCATGCAACCAATCGAATACGATATGCCTTTTGAATATTGAAGATAAATGCCAGGCGACGTCAAGATGCGATACGCGTAATCGTATCGACGGAAACGACACCTCCATTTGTTCGACCTGCCAGCGGTCCCACAAACGGCCATGCCAACCTTCGATCTGCACGGATCGAATTCCGAGCATCGTTGCGGCACTCAAGCCAAAACGCGCGCCGATTTCTGTTGTCACGACAAAGACAATCGTTGCGGCTGTCCCCATAACAAATATGACAATGGAAACCAACAGCCACCGCAGCTCAGACCGCCGCATCGAACCAGACTGATCAGGCGCCGATGCGGTGCTGCTCATGGTTGCCTTATCGGAACAGCAAAGACAGTTGCGCGCCGGGATCTTCAGCACGCATGAAAGCCTCGCCGACGAGGAAGGCATTGACCTGACGATCGCGCATCAATTGCACATGCTCGCGCGCAAGAATGCCGCTTTCCGTCACCACGATGCGATCCGGCGGCATACGCGAAAGCTGCGACAGGGTCGTGTCCAGCGAAACTTCGAAAGTACGCAGATTGCGATTGTTAATGCCTACGAGCGGCGTCGTAAGCTCGAGCGCAATATCGAGTTCGGCAGTATCATGCACTTCCACCAGAACGCTCATGCCAAGGTCATGCGCGAGCTGTTCGAGTTCTCCCAATTGTGTCTGTGCCGCACGCGCAGCAGCGTTATTGATGACACCCTCGGGCGGCAGGAAAGCGGCGACGATCAGTAGGATGCAATCGGCGCTCATCGCACGCGCCTGGAAAACCTGATAGCTGTCGACGATGAAGTCTTTGCGCAGCACGGGCAGCGGACACATGGCGCGCGCAGCCTGAAGATATTCAGGCGCACCTTGAAAATATTGCCGGTCGGTCAGCACGGAAAGACACGCCGCACCGCCTTTCGCATAGGACGCCGCGATGTCTGCGGGTTGAAAATTTTCGCGCAGCACGCCTTTGGACGGGCTGGCTTTTTTTATCTCCGCGATCACGGCGGCTTGTCCGGCAGCGATCTTCGCGCGCATGGCGCCGACGAAATCACGCGGCGTACTCGCTTCGCGTGCTTCCTCGACAATTTCCTCGCGTGACAGGACGCGTTCGGCGATCTCGATTTCCGAACGCTTGGTAGCCAGAATTTTTTGCAGGATGTCGGACATTTATGTTCTACAAATAGTGGACGTATTCGTCTCGATCGTTTCAGTGGCCTGCCTTGATTTCGCGTAAAACTTTTGCCAATGGCGCCGACAAATCGGCATCTTTCGCGGCAATGTAATGGTAACCGGGCAACTTCACCAATTCATCTTTCACGACCAAAATTTGTGGATCGGCACTATCGGCCAAGGCTCTCATCGGTGCTGTTCCGCTGGGATGCAGGCCAAGAATGACATCCACACGCCCGCCTTTAAGCATCTTCACCAAATCCGCTATTGTCTCCGCGCGCTCGATTGTTTTCGCGCTGTGAGCAAGGCGTTCGCTGACCCGGAAGTTCCGGTTGATTCCCACACGACAACACGAAAGTCCATTCACGTCGTTCACTTTTATGTCGGGATCAATCGCGAATACCGCCGTAGCCAGTTCCATCAGCGGCATGTCCACCCGCACCACCTTGCCTGCCAATTGCGGATTGTCGACCAGACGAACCACTTCTCCATCGATCAGCCCTGCGGCGAGCAGCGCTTCGGAGCGTGCAAGCGGCAATGGCACCCATTCGACGGATACGTTGAGCCGCGCATAAGCTTGGGACAACAAGTTCTGCATCGCAGGAACTGCAGCAAAATTTTCAGTACGTTCAGGAATCGCGATGCGCATGATTCGCTGCTGAGCGTACGCGACGGGAATCGCGAACAAGACGATAAGTAACGACAAGCTTGCAATCCTGCGCATCATGATTGATTGCGTTCCCGCAACTTGATCAGCTAAAAGCTTGCGTGCGCGCGATGAAACTATCCAGCTTGTCACGCGCCGCGCCATCGGCAATGGTCTGCAGCGCGCACTCCACGCCGGCCATTAAATCATTCGCCGCACCCGACACGTATAAACTTGCGCCCGCATTGAAGGCCACGATATCGCGTGCAGCCGGCTGAGAGCCATCGAGTGCACACAGCAACATGGCGCGTGATTCTTCGACATTGCTTACTTGAATAGCGCGCAAATCGTGCACCGGAAGTCCAACCTCTTCCGGCTTGACGGTGTACTCGCGCACCTCGCCGTCACGCAATTCGCCCACATGCGTCGGACCGGTAATCGAGAGTTCATCCATGCCATCTTCGCCGTGTACGACCATCACGTTGCGCGAACCCAAGCGTTGCAACACACGTGCCTGGATGCCCACCAAGTCGCGATGAAATACGCCCATGACCTGATTCGCAGCCGTCGCTGGATTGGTGAGTGGACCGAGAATATTGAAAATTGTGCGCACGCCCAATTCACGCCGCACCGGTGCGGCATGCTTCATTGCGCTGTGATGATTGGGCGCGAACATAAAACCGACACCTACTTCGTCGATGCATTGGCCCACCTGTTCCGGGCTCAGCGTAATTTTCGCGCCGAGCGCTTCGAGCACGTCGGCCGAACCGCACTGCGACGACACCGAGCGCCCGCCATGCTTGGCAACCTTGGCTCCCGCTGCCGCCGCGACGAACATTGCGGCAGTGGAAATATTGAAAGTGTGAATGCCATCTCCACCGGTGCCGCAGGTATCGACGAGATTATGCGTATTGGATACGGGTACTTTGGTCGATAGTTCGCGCATCACGCTTGCGGCCGCCGCGATCTCGCCGATGGTTTCCTTCTTCACGCGCAGGCCCGCAATGATGGCGCTGATCAACACGGGAGACACCTGTCCGGACATGATCTGATGCATCACATCCACCATCTCGTCATGGAAGATTTCGCGATGCTCGATGACGCGTTGCAAAGCTTCTTGTGGGGTCATGTCAGATATCCAGGAAATTCTTCAGCAAATGATGTCCGCCTTCGGTCATGATGGAC
>DASUGV010000498.1:0-5197 GCA_036273835.1 Rhodocyclaceae bacterium | reverse complement strand
TTAGCTCAGCTGGTAGAGCAGCGGACTCTTAATCCGTAGGTCCAAGGTTCAAATCCTTGTGCCCCCACCATAATTCAAACAAAGAGCCCGACTTTCATGGTCGGGCTCTTTGCTTTGCGACTTCGTACGGGAACGCTACTTATTCGGTGGCGAAGTGCATGTACATCGACTGGATGCCGACGCGTCCCGGCCCCGTGAAACGATTGACGATCAGATTCATTCCACCAAACAGGCCGCTGGTAAGACGGTCAGCGACCGTCTCCATCCGCACGGCCGGATCCTTGTAGAGCCAACCGCCTGGCTCGATATCGATCGACTCGCCCGCGGCGAGGACTTTCTCGAACACGTTGCCATAACCGTGCAACCACAAGATGCCGTCGCCATTATGACTATGGAATTTGTCGATGAAGAATCCGCTGCCGCCAAGCAGCATGTTGGAAATGCCACGCACCCGTTCGAAGGTGTAATCGATGCTGTCGGTCGCGGCGAGAAACTGATGCTCGCGGACATGCAGTTCCTGTCCACGCGCCAAATGGATCGGCACGATGTGGCCGGCGCCGTCGCGGCTCATGGCAATCATGCCCTGCCCTCGCGCTTCGGTGACGAATATCTGCATGCCCGCCATCATGCGTTTGAGCGAACCCTTCATTTGCTTCAGGCCGATCTGGGTGCTCGGATGCTTCCACAATAAGATGTGGTGTTCGAAATAGATGGGCATTGCCGACACATCCACCGTCAACACTGGCACGAGTTCGCCATCGATGTGATAAGTCACGCCGCCGAATGTCTCGGCGCTAGCGCTCGTGGGCATCAGCCTGGGGAGTTGGTTCATCTCGTTCCTCCTGTTTGTCATAGGGTTGAAGATACGGCCAGGCCGAAGATTAACCTATATCGGATTCGCCAAGATCGCTGAGCCGGTTTGTGGATTGGCGCCTTCGATTTGTCCGCTCGCACGCGGCTGGGCATATGAATTGCTGTGCGCTTTTGGATCATCGGCCGAGTTTTACGCCAATGAGCATCTCTTTGCGAATGGCGATACTTTCCATGTCACAGTCCGCACAAGAAATATTTACTCATGACACCGGCGAATCAGTGCTGCCGGCTATGGCCGGCGCTACGCATGCAAGCGGTTCGCCGCGTTTATCACGCGCCACTTCAGAGTATGCATAAGGCATCCCGTGGCTATCGTGTCTGGCTGATTCTTGCCGCTTCGACCTGGCGCTTTCGTCGGCGCACGCTCGCAGCGATCGGGCTTGTTCTGCTCGCCAAATTCGCCACCGTGGCGGTGCCGCTGATACTTAAACGTATCGTCGACAAGCTGGGACATCCGGAACTTCTAGCGGCGCTGCCCGTTGCGCTATTGCTTGCGTATGCGCTGGCGCGATTCGCGGGAACGTTATTCAGCGAATTGCGCGACGTCGTCTTTGCGCGCGTCGTGCAATACACGGTCTCTGATTTTCTGACACGCGCCTTCAGGCATCTGCATCAGCTCAGTTCGCGCTTTCACACCTTGCGCCAAACCGGTTCGTTGACGCGCGAAATCGAACGCGGCACGGCGGGCATAGGCTTTCTGCTGGGTGTCGCGCTATTCACAATCTTGCCAACGCTGATCGAGATGTTGTCGGTAGTGGTCATCCTTTCGCTGGGCTACAGCTTTTGGTTCACGGCGATCATTGCCCTGACGTTCTTTGTGTACGCAAGCTTCACGCTGTACTTCACGGAGCGCCGCGCGATCTATCAACGCGCACTCAACACGCTCGATTCGCGCGCCAACGGCCGCCTTGTCGATAGCCTCCTCAACTATGAAACGGTGAAGTACTACACCGGCGAAGAAGCGGAGGCTGCGCGCTTTCAAACCATCATGGCCGAATGGATCGACGTGGGTGTCGGTAACCAAAAGGCGCTCACGCAATTACACATCGGCCAGAGCGCGATCATTGCCTGCGGCGTTGCCAGCGCCATGCTGCTTGCCGGTATTCAAGTTCTGCATAGCGGCTTGACTGTGGGCGACCTCGTTCTCGTCAATGCCTACGTCATACAGATATGTTTGCCGCTCAATTCCTTGGGATTCATTTTCCGCGAAGCCAAAGACGCCTCCGTCAACGCGGAAAAGCTTTTCGAAGTACTCGACGCGCAACCCGAGATAAAAGATCTACCGAACCTGCCGGAACTACAGGTCAGCAAAGGCGAGTTGCGTTTTGAACACGTGGACTTTGGCTACGAGCTCAGCCGGCCGATCCTTTATGACATCAGCTTTCGCATTGCGCCGGGCCATACCGTGGCGGTGGTCGGTGGCAGCGGCTCCGGGAAATCCACATTGGTACGCCTGCTACTGCGCTTCTATGATATGACAAATGGAAATATCAGCATAGATGCGCAAGACATACGGCACGTCACGCAACGCAGCTTGCGCGCAGCCATCGGCGTGGTTCCGCAAGACACCATTCTGTTCAACGACAGCATTGCCTACAACATCGCCTATGGCCGCCCTGGCGCGACGCGTGAAGAAATCATGGATGCCGCGCGCGCGGCCCATGTGCATGATTTCATCGCAGCGTTACCGCAAGGCTACGATACGCTGGTTGGCGAGCGCGGATTGCGCTTGTCCGGTGGAGAGCGGCAACGCATCGCCATCGCGCGTGCGATGCTCAAGAATCCGTACATTCTCGTGCTCGACGAAGCGACCTCCGCGCTCGACACGCGATCGGAGCGTGCCATTCAGTACGAACTGGATAAGCTCGCGCGCGACCGTACCGCGCTCGTTATTGCTCATCGATTATCCACAGTCGTAAATGCCAATGAAATATTGGTGATGGACCAGGGCCACATCGTAGAGCGGGGTACTCACGATGCATTGCTGAGACAGAATGGACTGTACGCGCAGATGTGGCGCTTGCAACAGCATGAGCAGGAAATCGAGCGCACGGGCAAACGGTTGTCCATGCATGCGGTCAACCTTGCGGTGCTGGTTGCCGGCGTGGTTGACGGCTTGCGTGTGCAACTACAAAGCAAGAAATTAAATCTCTTCACGATTTTCGATACGGAGCAAGTCATCGTGACAGGTAATCCCGGCCGCTTGCACGAGGCCATATGGGATGTTTTGCAGAATGCGATCAATGCAAGCGAAGAAGGCAATCGCATCGAATTACGCGTGGAACACATCGATGCGAATGCGGTACTGAATATCGTTCATGTCAGCCGCCACGCAAATGTTGTCGAGCCCGAATACGCGTCAGACTATCCATTCATTTATCAGAATACCCAAGCAGTCGTCGAAGAGCATGGGGGTCGCTTCTCACTCCTGTGCGAAAAAGAAGAATGCGTTGCGCGAATCGAACTGCCGTTGCGCGCAATCACGGCAGACAAGGTCGACGGCACCGATGATATCGACGAAAAAAATGCCGAGGAGCCCGCGCTGGATCGCCACGCGCTCGACGGCGTACGCGTATTGGCGGTCGACGACAGTTCAGAAGCGCGCGAGCTGATTGGCGCATTGCTGCGAACGTATGGCGCCGAGGTGCAGACTGCCGCCGGCGGCACGGAAGCATTGCGCATCCTGGAGCAACTGCCGAGTAGCGCATGGCCACACATTTTCCTATGCGACATCGCGCTCGGTGACGAGGACGGCTACGCAGTCATTCATCGCATTCGCTTGCTGGAAACGGCGCGCCGCCATTCGCTTGCGGATCGGCTTCCAGCAATCGCCATCACGGGCTTTGCCACCTCGGCAGATCGCATGCGCTCACTGTTCGCGGGATTTCAAATGCACCTCACCAAGCCAGTCGAACCCGCTGAATTGTTGACCGCGATCCGTACGTTGGCAACGAAAGTGTCTCAGCCGGTTTGAAAAGTGGAATGCCGCTTGCGAAACGATCTCTTCTTTTCCGAAAAGAAACTAATGCCATGTCCGTTCAGACCACCACTCCAAATTCTTTTTTTGTTACCGCTCAAATTGCCGCCAAAGCAGTAGAAATGGCGCTTCCGCTCATCGAAGCCGCCATGCGCTACAAGCACGTCGGCGAAAGTGGCTTTCTCTATATCGTCGTCATGAATCCCGCGCGCAACGCCGCCAATTCAAATTTCGAAGACGCCATTCTTTATGAGCACGCAGTCGGTGATCGCAGTAAATGGGATGCCGATTACGCTGCGTTCGCATACGCTAAAACCCGCATAAGCTGGAAGACCGGCCTCGACAGTCATATCGTGCAGACACTTCAACCCCACTTGTTGTCGGCGGGTGACACCACCCTTTGGGGCAGTGTATCCATAGACGGTTACGTGGTCGGCGTGAGTGGTGCAAACGCATGTTATGACGAGGCATTCGCAGGCGTTGTGACGATGTGCTTACGGGCACTTGTAAAAGATGCGCGTCAGCACACCGACTCAACGCAACTATTCCTTGCCGCGTAAGGATTACAGCCGCTTGTAAGGACTGCACGAAATCCGCCTGAATACCTATCGTCGCCAATGTACATGGCGATAAAAAAGCACGTCAGAGAAGCGGTTCTCCACGAAAAAAAATTTCGATGCTTTCCGAGCGCGGCGCTCATGGGAACGAAATCTGCGACGGGCCTCCTGCACAAACAGCAGGAGACGCAAATGTTAAGAATCGCCCTAATAAGTGAGCATGCCTCTCCGCTTGCGATCGGCGGTAGCACAGATAGCGGCGGACAAAATGTATACGTGGCGCATGTCGCCCGGCAGCTTGCGCAACGCGGTTGGCATGTCGATATATTCACCCGTCGTGACGACGTCCATCTGCCGTTGATCGTCGAATGGCAATCCAATATTCGTGTCATTCACGTACCGGCTGGTCCCGCGCAAGAAATCGCGAAAGAAAAACTACTGCCATACATGAGCGATTTCAGCGATTTCATGATCGGCTTTGCGGGCAACGAAGCCGCTCCCTACGATGTCATACACGCGAATTTCTTTATGTCCGGATGGGTCGGACTGCAGCTTAAAAATGCTTTTGGCATTCCTCTTGTCATGACTTTTCATGCGCTGGGAAAAGTTCGCCGCTTACATCAAGGCGCCAGCGATACATTTCCGGAGGCGCGCTTCGAGATCGAACAGGACATCGTCGATACGGCCGACTGCCTGGTCGCCGAATGTCCGCAGGATCGCGAGGATTTGATCGAGCTCTATGGTGCCGACCCTGCGCGAATCGAGATCGTCCCCTGCGGTTTCGACATCG
>DASUGV010000497.1:0-3915 GCA_036273835.1 Rhodocyclaceae bacterium | reverse complement strand
CTACTTTTGCTTCCCTTTTGCTTTCCTAAGAGACCGCGGTAAAAGGCAAAGCATTACATGCGATGCCCATTCAATTGACGGTCAATTTATTTTCCGTGCGACCGAGGTCTGCGCGACAATTCACAGTTGCCTGAATCTGACACCTATTCCGAAACACAAAAATGTCCGAACGCGATCCCCTGCGCACCCAATCATCGAGCATCCGCATTCGCGGCGCCCGTCAGAACAATCTGAAGAATCTCGATCTCGACATTCCCACCGGCGAATTGATCGTGGTGACCGGTCCATCTGGATCGGGCAAAAGTTCGCTCGTGTTCGACACGCTTTATGCCGAAGGTCAGCGGCGCTACGTCGAGACTTTCTCGCCCTATGCGCGGCAGTTTTTGGACCGCATGGACAAGCCGCAGGTCGACCGCATCGAAGGCGTACCGCCCGCCATTGCAATCGATCAGAGCAATCAGGTTCGCACTTCGCGCTCCACAGTCGGCACCATGACCGAACTGGCGGATCATCTCAAGCTACTCTACGCACGCGCCGGCAAGTTGTACTGCAAACAGTGCGGCGCCCCTGTCGTGCGCGATACGCCGCAGACCATTCTTGCCAGCCTTGCTGCGCGTTGTACGCAAAAGCAATTTGAAGAAGAAAGCCCGCGCCTGGCGCTGGTAGCGCCGCTACCCATCCCCGACAATTTCACCGCCGGGGAAATGCGCGGGCATCTCGAACGGCAGGGTTATGCGCGCGTCATCGAGCAAGACAAACGGCTTGCCGTCGTCATCGATCGCTTTCGTTTTAGCACTGCCGAACCGGCGCGCATTTCCGACGCTCTGGAAACTGCGTTGAGACTGGCTAACGGCCGGGTGGAAATTCATCTCGGCGGAGAAGTTTCGGAAAATGCCAACAGCATTTGGCGTTACAGCGCGGATCTGCATTGCGCCGAGTGCGACATCCACTATGCTGAGCCGACGCCCAGTCATTTTTCCTTCAATTCCGCAGTCGGCGCATGCGAAACCTGTCGCGGTTTTGGCCGCGTCATCGGTATTGATGCGGGACTGATCATTCCGGATGAATCCAAGACGCTTGCCGAGGGCGCGGTGAAGCCCTGGCAAACGGAGAGCTATCGCGAATGCCAGGACGACCTCATGAAGATGGCACGCCTGCGCGGCGTCGCTACCGACATCGCCTGGCGCGATCTGCCGCCCGAACATCGCGAATGGGTCATGGAAGGTGAACCACAATTTCAGAACTGGCAGAAGTCCTGGCCAAAATACTGGTACGGCGTGCGCCGCTTCTTCGATTGGCTGGAAACCAAGGCCTACAAGATGCACATCCGCGTATTGCTATCGCGCTACCGTGCATACACCGATTGTCCTGCATGCGAAAGCGCGCGGCTCAAGACCGACTCTCTACTATGGCGCATCGGATCGAAGGAAGAAGCAGACCGCGCTTTGGATGTTCATTCCGCCACAGGAAAAGAATTACCGTGCCGCTTTCGACCGAAAGGCGCCACACTGCCCGATGCTACGTTGCAATCATTGCCTGGCCTCTCGATACATGACGCGATGCGTTTACCTGTCGACCGTGCCCTGGAATTTTTTACGTCGCTCGAACTACCCGGCAGCAGCGGCGAAGCCATCGATCTTGTATTGAACGAGATTCGCGGCCGGCTGCGCTATTTATGCGAAGTGGGATTGGGTTATCTCACGCTCGATCGCCAAAGCCGTACCTTGTCTGGCGGCGAAGTGCAGCGAATCAATCTGACGACTGCGCTGGGCACATCGCTAGTCAATACCTTGTTCGTGCTCGACGAACCTTCAATTGGTTTGCATCCGCGCGATATCGACCGCATCAACGGTGTCATGCGCCGATTGCGCGACGCGGGCAACTCGCTGATCGTTGTCGAACATGACCCAGCCGTGATGCTCAATGCCGATCGCATTATCGATATCGGCCCGGGTCCCGGAGCAAAAGGTGGCGAAATCGTTTTCTTCGGCACGCCGCAAGCGTTGTGCAAGCGAACGGATACGCTCACCGCGCAGTATCTGGGCGGCCATCGCAAAGTCGACTCGGGTCATGCGCAACTGCCTGTCGATAGCCAGACTCCACGTTTGAAATTATTCGGTGCGAATGCGAATAATCTCAAACATGTCGATCTTTCCATACCACTGGGACGTCTCGTATGCGTAACGGGCGTGTCCGGCTCGGGCAAGTCAACGCTGATCCAGGACGTGCTATACCCAGCGCTCAGGAAAACCAAAGGCGAATCGACGGAAGCGCCTGGTGCATTCGATGCGCTGGAAGGCGCCGGGCTGATCGATGCAATTGTCATGGTCGATCAATCGGCGATCGGTAAAACGACAAGGTCCAATCCAGCCAGCTACGTTGGCGCCTTCGATGTCATTCGCAAGCGCTACGCCGCGTTGCCGGAAGCGGTGCAGCGCGGATACACCGCAGGCACCTTTTCCTTCAATTCCGGCGATGGTCGTTGCCCCACCTGCGGTGGCAATGGTTTCGAGCACGTCGAGATGCAATTCCTGTCCGACGTGTATCTGCGCTGTCCCGATTGCAACGGCACGCGCTATCGGCCGGAAGTGCTGGAACTCAAGATCGCGGGCAAATCCATTGCCGATGTGCTGGAACTGACGACGGCACAAGCGCTGGAATTTTTCGATCATGACAAAGACATTGTGCGCGTGCTGCGGCCTTTGGTGGATGTGGGCCTCGACTACCTCGCGCTGGGCCAGCCGGTGCCGACATTGTCCGGTGGTGAAGCGCAGCGTTTGAAACTGGCAGGACACCTTGCCGAATTTGCCGCACGTAGTGCTTCCAAGAAGCAACTGGCCAAGAAAGGCAGCCTATTCCTATTCGATGAACCCACGACCGGACTGCACTTCGGCGACATCGAAAAGCTGCTCCGCGCTTTGCGTGCGCTCGTCGACGCAGGCAATTCAGTACTGGTGGTCGAACATAATCTAGATGTCATGCGTGCGGCCGATTGGCTGATCGATCTCGGCCCGGAAGGCGGCGAAGCAGGCGGCGAGATTCTCGTCGCGGGTACGGTCGAGGACCTTATCGCGTGCGAGCGTTCGCATACGGGAAAGGCGCTACATGCTTATGCTGGCCCCATAAACGCAGATGATGTAGCCCGGATGCAGCCACAAGCGGAATCCGGGGCAGAGGATCCCGGATTGCGCTCCGCTTCATCCAGGCTACAGGCGGCGGAGCGCTCTACAGCATACCGCCCCGTTCGCAATGCCATCAGCATTGTTCACGCACGAGAACACAATCTCAGAAACATATCGGTCGATATTCCGCACAACCGTTTCACCGTGGTCACTGGCGTCTCCGGTTCAGGCAAATCGACACTTGCGTTCGATATCTTGTTTGCGGAAGGCCAGCGCCGTTATCTGGAATCTCTCAACGCCTACGCCCGGCAATTCGTGCAGCCCGCCGCGAAGCCCGACGTTGATGCATTGTTTGGCGTGCCGCCGACCGTCGCCATCGAACAGCGCACCAGTCGTGGCGGACGCAAGAGCACGGTCGGCACCTTGACCGAGGTGCACCATTTCCTCCGTCTATTGTTCGTCAAGCTCGGCACTCAGTACTGTCCCAATTGCCAAGTGCCCATCGAACCGCAAAGTTTCGAAGCGATCGCCGCGCGGATTGTGCGCGAATATCGCGGCCAGCACATCGGCCTGCTTGCGCCGCTGGTCGTCAACCGTAAAGGGCTCTATACCGATCTTGCCAAATGGGCAAAGAACAAGGGCTACTCGCACCTGCGCGTGGATGGAGAATTCCTGCCCGTCGCGCCTTGGCCGCGTCTCGATCGTTTCAAGGAACACAACATCGAGCTGCCGGTGGCGGATGTAGTGGTCAGTGCTGACGATGAGTCGAACCTTCGTGAGCGCCTGCAGGCGG
>DASUGV010000496.1:0-2400 GCA_036273835.1 Rhodocyclaceae bacterium | reverse complement strand
TGCGCATATCCAGCGGTGCATCGAAACGAAAGCTCATGCCTCGCTCCGGCTCGTCCAGTTGCGGGGAGGACAGTCCCAAATCCATCAACACACCGTCCACTTGTTCGACACCCAATTCGTCCAATGACGATGACATCATCGAAAATGGCTCGTGCACCAACGTCAAGCGCGCATCATTCAACGCGAGTCCCGCAGCAATCGCCTGGGGGTCGCGATCGAACGCAATCAATCGGCCTCGCTCTCCCAGCGCATTCAAAATCAGCTTGCTATGACCGCCGCGACCAAATGTCGCATCCACATACGTTCCGTCTTGCCGCACCGCGAGCGCTTCGACCGCTTCATTCAGCAACACGGTCACATGAGTCCGCTCGCTCACAAAGCCAGTGTCTCCAGGCCCGCAGGCAATTGCTGCGCGTCAAGTAACGCCAACATCGCTTGTTGCTGCTTCTGCCACCCGTTCTCCGACCACAACTCGAAGTGGCTGCCTTGTCCCACCAGCCAAACCTGTTTGTCGAACTCGGCGAATTGGCGCAGCTCGGGTGCCACCAACACACGCCCCGAGGAATCCATTTCCTCGTCGCGCGCAAAACCCACTAGCAAACGCTTGAACAAAGCCGTGTTCGGATCGAGCCCAGGCGCTGCCAACACTTGATCGCGGATCGGCTTCCAGGCTACGGAGGGATAGATCATCAGGCAGCGATGCGGATGTCCCGTCACCACCAGTTGACCGCCGCATGCCTGCATCAGGGCGTCGCGATGCCGCGCAGGAATCGCCAAGCGACCCTTCGCATCGAGACTCAGCGCCGCTGCGCCCTGAAACATGTGTCCTCCTTCTGGCCTTGGAAGCACGTCGGGCAGACCATTTCGTCACACCGAAGCACCCAATTATTCCACTTTTACCCATTCTTTCCCACTTTGCACCACTTTAGGCAAAAAGAAAAGCCTGGTCAAGCAGAGAACACCGATGGCAGAAGGGTTTGGACGAACGGCGATATGAATCGGCGGTACAAAATCAGTGGGGTTCGATCGCGTGCTTGCGCCACGTCGATAGATGATGAGAGATGAAGGGAAGTTCGCCGATAAGCCGGGTTCTGTCGCGCCATCTCGCGATGGCGGGGCAATCATTCCTCTGGGCGACACGTTGCCGTGAAGCTCTAGCAGCCTACCCGGGAGCAACGCGAGCCACGTTGGCGCTCCCCTATTTGGCCTTGCCCCGGATGGGGTTTGCCGTGCCAGTCCTGTTTCCAGTCCTGCGGTGAGCTCTTACCTCGCCGTTTCACCCTTGCCTGATCTCCTTGCGGAGCCATCGGCGGTCTGTTCTCTGTTGCACTTTCCGTCGTCTCACGACGCCCGGCCGTTAGCCGGCATCCTGCTCTGCGGGGCCCGGACTTTCCTCCATGCGCGGTAGCGCACAGCGATTGCCTGGCGAACTTCCCTGCGCATTATAGGGCTGGGCCATTCAACTCCGGCAATTCTTTGCCGATATTCCATCCAGGGCCATTCAATAATTACATTGTCATTACTGCATGATCAAGAAAATTGTTGCCGCCGATCTGCGTGTAGGCATGTATATCCAGGAACTCGACTGCGATTGGTTGTCGCATCCTTTTCTGCGCAGCAGTTTCAAAGTAACTTCGGAAGCTCAAATCGAGAAGACCATCGAGGCAGGCATCCACGGCGTCTACATCGACACCGAACGCGGTCTCGACGTGCCCGACGCACCGACAAAAGAGGAAGTGCGCGAAACACTGCATCAGGAAATGGTGGCCATCGTTTCGAACGCGCCAGCACCCAACATTCGTGTCAGTGCAACGGAAGAAATGGCGCGTGCGACCATGGTACGAGGCAAGGCGCAGAAACTGGTGCGCAATGTCATGCAAGATGCGCGCTTGGGCCGGGCCGTCGAGCTTGACCAAGTCGAGCCGATGGTCGAACAAATTACCGAATCCATTTTACGCAACAACGACGCATTACTCGGCTTGCTCACCATCAAGAACAAGGACGACTACACGTTTCAGCATTGCGTGAGCGTATGCGCCTTGATGGTGTCATTCTGCCGCACGCTCAATCTCGATCCGGACATCACGCGCCTCGCAGGCATGGGTGGATTGTTGCATGACACGGGCAAGGCGCTGGTACCCGATAACATTCTTCACAAGCCCGGTTCATTGACTGATGAAGAATTCGCCATCATGAAACGCCATCCCCGCGACGGTTACGAAATTCTGCTCAAGACACCTGGCGTCGGCGAGATTCCGCTGGAAATCACACTGCATCATCATGAGCGATTGGACGGCAAGGGATATCCTGATCAATTACCGCCGGAAAAAATTGGGCAACTGGTTCGCATGTCATCGATCGTTGATGTGTATGACGCGATTACTTCAGATCGCTGCTATC
>DASUGV010000495.1:0-3448 GCA_036273835.1 Rhodocyclaceae bacterium | reverse complement strand
CGCTACGCTGCGATCGGATATCGGCAAGCGGATGGCCTTGGCAACATGCAAGCCCGTCTTGACGCGCGAACTGATGGTCGTTTTGGATTCATCAACGATGTAAATGGTCATGCGTTCCGCGCAGAATAGACTGCACACATCGGCGGACACTTCAAAGATGATTTCGTCGATGTTGTGCGTGGCGTGGACACGTGTCGTCAGCGTCTGCAAGCCTTTGAAGAAAGCCAGCCGGCGCGCCAGACCACTGCCGCTCGCGCTGCCTGCACTGCTTTTTTCAGCTTTTGCACTCATAACTTGAAACGCTGCCCATTCGTCAAAATTTGCGGGCGTAAAGGTCCTCTGTAAGCCTGGATTTCTTTTATGACAATGTCATTGTTGCCGGGCTTCAGATGCGTAATAAACACTTCAGGCTTTACTGTCAAACGATCCAGCACATGGTGCAGCATGCTGGGACACATGTGCCGCGCCGCCAGCGCAAGATCATGTTGCGAGTCGGAAAATGCCGTTTCGATAATCAGATAGCGTAGATTGTCGATACCGTTGACCACTGCAATCATGTCGTCGGAGACGGTGGTATCGCCGGAAAATACCAGGCTACCGTGAGCCGACGACAGGCAGTAACCGACTGCGGGCACTGCATGCAGCGCAGGGATGGCGCGTATATTGCGTCCGTTCAGCTCCACCGCTTCGCCTACGGACATGGCCTGCATGCGCAAATGCGGACGCGTGCGATCGGGAATGGCCGTGAAGTCCGGCCAGATCAGCCAGTTGAAAATATGTGCGCGCAGAATGCGTAAGGTTTCTTCCGTAGCGTGCACGGTGATCGGCTGCGTGCGCAGATCGCCCACGGTATCGACCAGCAAAGGCAGCAGCGCAATGTGATCGAGATGCGAATGTGTTAAAAAAACGTGATCGATGGCGAGTAACTGCTCGAAGTCCAACGTACCGAGGCCCGTACCGCAATCGATCAGAATGTCGTGGTCAACAAGCAACGAAGTGGTGTGCTGTTTCTCGCGTCCGCCGAGACCGCCAATGCCGCCACTACATCCGAGGACCCTAACGTCCATCCCGTCTCTCCATCTCGGCTATTCCATTGTCAACCGGCTGGAGCCGGCGATCGGAGATAAAACTCCATCTTTACGCTCGCAACTTCTATGACATCGTGATCGCCAAGCAAGTGCGCCTGCGCATCGAGTTGCTTGCCGTTGAGAATGGGAAAACTGTCGCCTTCGACGTGCGTAATGAAATAGCCGTGCGGCCGCCGCGTGATGACGGCAACCTGCAGCCCCGGCTTGCCTAGGGTCGTAAGCGATTTTGAGAGTTCGAGTTCGCGTCCGGCATTGCGGCCGGAGAGTATCTGCACAACGCCAATCAGATCGCCCGCTCCGCCCACCACTGTTTCTCCGGCAGGCGGATTCCAGCCTCCCGTGCTGGCGGCATCGGTCAACGTGGTCTCGGCACCGAAACCGAGCATGGTGTCGGTATGAGTACGCGGCGATGTGCCGAGCTTGGACGCCTCCGCGGAAGAGATGAAAGCTTTCTCGAACGTGTTGCCCGCACTGAAATCCGGTGCGTCCTTAAGGAATTTCAGGCGGTATTTGCCGAGCTCGACGACATCGTTGTCCTTGAGCACATGCTTCTTGACCGATTGACCATTCACGTAAGTGCCGTTGGTACTGTTGAGGTCTTCCAGAAAAGCATCATTGAGAATTGCGACGATGACCGCATGCTCGCCGCTGATTGCTAGATTGTCTATCTGAATGTCATTATGCGGTTTGCGGCCAATGGAAGTACGTTCCTTGTGAAGAGGAATTTCCTTCAACACCAAACCATCCATACTCAGAATCAGCTTCGCCATCTCACCCCACCCTCATCCTGATCAAATATTCAGCCGTCGCGGCACGCATACATTAACCTTTCTAGTATGGCAGCGCTCGGCCGATTCCGGCTGATTTTGCCCGTTGAAACACCTCAAACCCGAGCGCGATGTCCTGGATTGCCATACCTTGCGACTCGAACAGCGTTATTTGTTGGGCATCGGTACGTCCAACACGAAAGCCCGCCACCAGGTCGCCCAGTGCCAGCAAGCGTCCCGCAGACAAGCGACCCTTTTCCAGTGCCGGCAACAAATCGCCGGCTTCCTTCAGCGCCGTGTCGACGCCATCGACGCAAATCACGTCCATCCTGCCCACCGCAACTTCGTCCAATTCACGTCGCACCAGCGAGTTGGAACCCATGGCATTGACGTGCATGCCCGGCGCCAACCACGCGCCTTCCAGCACGGGCACAGGTGAGGTCGTCGCCGTCACGATAATATCGCTGGCTTCCGCCGCTTCCTGGGCAGTGGCAACAGCCTGCATTGCACAGCCCGTTTCCGTCGACATATCTGCGCAAAATTTTTCCAGCTTGGCGCGATTACGGACAAACACCTTGAAGCGGTCAACGTGCACAGCACATGCCAGCGCCAGTATTTGTCCGCGCGCCTGCCAGCCCGCTCCGATGATGCCAGCGCAATTTGCCGCTTCGCGTGCGAGACGACGGGCGGCCACACCGCCTGCGGCGCCGGTGCGCATCATTCCCAACAAGTTGGCTTCCATCACCGCCAGTGGCTCTCCGCTGCGGCTATCGAATAAATGAAGCCAGAAACGCACACCCGCCGCCGAAGTCGTATAAATCTTGTAGCCCATCACACCGCGCGCCGGCCAGCTCCCTTGCAGCATGTGTTGCATGCTCGTGCCGCTGCGCACCCGCTGGCGCGGTATGTCAATGGCATCACCAGTCGCCAACGCCGCATGTGCCGCCTCGACCGCCGCAAGCGCGGTCGGCATGTCGATCAAGCGGCCAACTTCGTCTTCAGTCAGATAGATTGCCATAGCCACGTGATCTCAATGCATCGCATGCAGCATTGTCATTGCGCCGCTTCCACACGCTCGATCCGTCTTCTCTCGCGCCACTTCGCTATCGCTACCACCAGCAATACGCCGACTGCGGCAAAAACATAATGCATGGTGAGCGTGACATGAACCACGTGGGTTTCGACGATAGGCTCGCTTGCGAACATTTCGCCGGCAATCCAGCCGATCAACATCGCGCCGAGCGTAACGATGATCGAGAAGCGCTCCATGAGCTTCAAGACGAGCTTGCTGCCGAATATCACGACCGGAATGGAGAGCGACAAACCGATGACGACGAGGAACTCTCTCACGCCAGCAGGCGCAGAATGCGCGGTGCCCGCCACAGCGAGCACGTTGTCCAAACTCATGACCAGATCGGCAATCAATATAGTCTTGATGGCGCCCAGCAAGCTTGTCGCTTCCTTGATGTCGGCGTCCTCGTCGTTCTGCTCCATCAATTGAATGCCCACCCACAGCAACATGATGGAGCCGACCAATTTCAGCCATGGCAACTGCAAAAGCTCGACGGCAAAGAGCGTCAGCAATACGAGCAT
>DASUGV010000494.1:0-3231 GCA_036273835.1 Rhodocyclaceae bacterium | reverse complement strand
TATGCCACTGGCAATACTGTCGATTTGCATTGAACGCATATTATCCCTATTCATCAGCGGGCCAGGCAAACACTCCAGAATGGCCGCTTCCAGCATCGCCAGCCCGTCCGGCAATGGCACGATCAGTCGAGGACGTCCAATCAGCTCGGCAACATAGTGCACCAGATCCAGCAAACTATAAATTTTGGGCCCGGCGAGTTCGTAGGTATGTCCGAAGCTCGCACTCAAGGTCAGGCTGCTGACGATGGCGGAGACGACATCTTCGACGAACACGGGCTGAAAACGTGCTCTTGCTCCGCCTAAAGGCAGTATGGGGAATGTGTGCAAAAGTTGGGCGAAGACATTGAGAAATTTATCATCAGGTCCAAACACCACTGACGGACGGAATATGGTCCATGCGGCATGCGCTTTTTGTATGGCGGCTTCGCCATCAGCCTTAGAGCGCAAATATTCGGATGGCGCATCATTCGCGGCGCCCAGCGCGCTGACGTGGATCAGCCGTTGTACGGCGGTGTCATTGCATGCCATGGCAATTTTTTGCGGAAGCGCCACGTGCGCTTGCGCAAAATCGGGGCCGTAAGGTACACCGCTTTTGGAATGCAATATGCCAATCAAATTGATGATCGTATCTGCGCTGGACGCCAAATCCGACAATACTTTCTGGTCATGCACATCGGCTTCGATGACCTCTACCGTTGGTAGCAAGGTCAAATGTTTGGCACGCTCCGCGCGGCGCGTGGGAATCACGACAAGGAAGTCCTGTTCGGACAAGCGGCGAGCGAGATGGCTACCGATAAAGCCGCTTCCACCCAGCAGGAGTATCGAACGAATTTCCATGGTTCATACCCGTAAATGACTTCTGCATATTTACAAATACATCCCCGGCGATTCGTGCGGTATGACTAAGGTATGTCTGCCGCCAGCGTATCGTTCGCGCCAGCCGGCGCGATAATGCCGAGTCTGCTGGTCAAGGAAGCCGGGCGGCTATCGAACAAACTGGCATATATGACCGCATTGGCCATTACCTTTTTGACATAATCGCGCGTCTCGTTGACTGGAATGGTCTCGGCATAGATCGCGCCTTCCATTGGCCGTTCGCCGCGCCAGCGTCTGGCGCGATTTGGCCCGGCGTTATAGGCCGCCGAGGCAAGCACAGGACTGTTGGAAAGACCTTCCAGCATCGTGCGCAGATATGCCGTACCCAATTGCACGTTTGTATCGACCTGCGCCAATTGCCCGACATGGTAATCATGCAATCCGATCTTGCTGGCTACCCACTTGCCGGTAGCGGGCATCACTTGCATCAAACCTTGCGCACCGGCGCCGGAGTGCGCAATGGTGAGAAAGCGGCTTTCCTGACGCACCAATCCATAGACCCAGGGTAGATCGAGACTGTTGGCGCGCGCGTTCGGCGCAAAGGTTTCGAAGTACGGCGCCAGATAGCGAAGTCCGTAGTCATGCTGTTGTTTCGTGCGATCCGCAGCGCTTATGGCACGGTCATACAATCCCTGGCGGCGGGCGAACTCGGCGGCGGCGAGCAACATACGGTCATCCATGCCACGCAAACCCCAACTCCATTCGCGCACGGCTTCCGTTCTCATATTCAACCGCACCAGCGCGAGCACACGCTGGAATTCCGGCACCGCTTGAACTTGCGCCAACTCTTGCATGGTTGCGGGAAGCGCCGCCTGTGGCCAGACGAAGTTGTTGCCGAGCGCCTCACTGCAAAGAATGCCATAGAAGCTCGCATCGCCCGCGCAACGCTGATACTGCGCCTGCGCTTCCTGTGATTGTCCTTGCGCTGCCTGCGCACGTCCTAGCCAATATGTCCACACCGGTTGGGTGCTCAATGCTGTAGGCATAATTTCCACAGCCGTGCGCACCGCGGTCCAATCGCCGGCGCGCAATGCCGCACGCGCATACCAAGCGTATTGATCGTCGCTCATCGGTACGCCTTGCGCCGCGGCATACCAGGTGCGCGCTTCGGGCTGATGTTCCAATGCTGCCATCCATGCAAACTGGCCCATGATGTATGCGCGTTCGTCTTCGCTGTAGGCGGCACTGTCGATAACCCGCCAACGATCATAGGCTGCCTGCGGATCGCTGCGCGCCAGACGCGTCAAAGCCGCCAAGGTGATTTCCCGCGCGGTGCGCGATGACGTATTGCGCGCCGCGGTGCTCAGTAAAAAATGCGCCGGATCGCCGTAGGCGCGATTCAATAATGTCGAACTGGGCGCTTTATCTTTATCCAGCCAGCTCGCGGTAACGCGCGCGCCACTTAGACGCGCAGCTTCGATCTGCCGGCGAAAGCGCATCCATATGTCATCGGTCTTGATGCGGCCGCTGGCGATCAAGTCTTGCATCGGCCCCTGACAGGCATCCGGCAAGTCCACCAGATTCGTCCATTGCGACTCGAGCGCAAGCGACGCGGCCGACGCTGCCGCGCTGTGGCCCAGAATGGCATAGCACTGAAGCTCTTGATCGGGCTGAATCAGCTTGGCGTATTCGTCATTGAAGACGCTCCATTGCTCTTCATGACCGATGCGCTTGAGCCACTCGCTGCGCAGTTGTTCAGCGAGCAAGCTACCTTCGTTTTGATGGAGAAAATCGCGAATGTCCTGCGTCGGCAACGATTCGGTGAGCCGCGTGATACGTGCCGACAATAGCCAATAGGAAACATAAGGCTCGAGCACATGATTGCTTGGCGTGGCAGCCATGCCTGCCAGCCGCGCCGTATCGCCGCGAGCTGCGGCATCGCGCGTCGCCAGAATGCGATCGTCTCCCGCGTCGGCTCGCGCCACTTGTCCGGTTAGGCAAAGTACCGCCATCAACACTGCGCACAACCTCAGTCCCATCACGTAACATTCCTTCACAAATTCAACTTCGCCAACATTCGACACGTGAGCCTGCTCGACGACTCTAAACGCATCGAAGTGCGCCAGCAATTGCGCAAATCCCTACGTAGCCGATTGATCGCGGCGCGCGAAGCGCTCGATCCATTCGAACACCAACGCTTCAGCGACGCATTAGGTTCACATGTCGAACGCCTGCTTCAACATTTACGTCCTGCAACGATTTCATTTTACTGGCCGTTTCGCAACGAACCCGATCTGACACAAATCGTGGCAAAGTGGTTGGCGGAAGATGACGCGCGCCGCGCCGCATTGCCCGTCGTCGCTGAGGCCGGACAAACCCTGAGCTTTCTCGAATGGCGGCCCGGCATGGATCTGG
>DASUGV010000493.1:0-4869 GCA_036273835.1 Rhodocyclaceae bacterium | reverse complement strand
CCCCAACGCGGCTGCCAGTTGGCGTGTCTGTTCATCATTGCGGGCCACGGCGAAACGGTACCTTGACATTGGCATACCGTGCGATTTGGCGAGCTGGTCGAGTTTGGCCGGCGTATCGATACCGGGATTGAGGCTGATGAGCAGCGCGCGAGCTTGATTGCGTTGCGCGGCTGGCAAAGCATCTATCGTGCGCTTGACGCTTTCCAGGATGATCGGACATGCAATCTGGCAATCGCCGTAGAACATCGTGAGGAGCGTAGCAGGCGCATGCTCGTCAGCAAGACGAAAAGTTTTGCCATGTTGATCCGTCAGCGGCACGTCGAGATGATGCAGCGAGTCGCTCGGAATAGCCGGGGCGCTTTCCATTTGTTCCATGTCGTGATGATCGTGCGCCCAACCCGCTACGGGAATCGCAGCGAAAAAGAGAATGAAGATTGCATTGCGCATGATGTGGCTCCTTGGTGATGATGCAGTGTTGCTACTTGTCGCGAGCGCAGCGGAAACCCAGGCTCTCGATATTATCTTTGCCGTCGAGAGACGAAAGCAGCGCTATGCGCATGACAACGGCGTAGTTCTCGCGGTCGTTAAGCGAAAGCGCCGCGGCGCCACAGGTTTCCAACGATTTTTGTTCGCCCTGATTGCGGCTGTCTGCAGTCACGAACAGGCCGTTGTAATCCTCGACCCATTCCCAGATCAGACGATGCATGTTGTACACGCCGTAGATGTCCGACGTGTCTTGCGGCATGGCTGGCAGGCTCATGTTGGCAGGCTGTTCGTACCAACCGAGTATGTTCTCGCGCCACACCGGATCGCTACGCGCATCGCGACGCGTGGCATCCGCAGCGGCGACGAATTCCCATTCGTACCAGGTGGGTAGCCGCGCGTGTTCGCTGGCGCAGTACGCCTGCGCCGCATACCAGCTTACGTCTATGACAGGGGCATCGGCATTGAGCGGCGAAAAATCCGTCGGTGAATTCCATGCCGACAGATAGCGGAAGTCGGCAAAGAGTGCGGGTACCGTGCCGCGCCGCCAGGCTGGATGCTTTGTCACGAACGCGGCAAACTCTCGATTGCTCACGGGTTGTGTGCGCAGAAGAAACGGGGCGACAGCGGTCGTGTCGCCATCGGTGGGCAAGGCAGTGCGAAAATTACCGCCGGAAATGGCTGCGTAGCGCGGGCTGGTGGCAGCATTTGCGCTACATGCCAAAATCATAGTCATGACGATGGCCGTGCAGGCTGCGCGAAGGACGCCATCCCTCAAAATCATTTTGCTGCCGCCTTCAGTTTCTTTATCTGCTCAGTGGTGAAGTTTGCCTTGCCACTATTGAGCGCAACGCTGACGTAGTTAAGCACAGCAGCAGCCTCCTCGTCGGAAATCTCCGGCGGCGGCATAGCGGAACTGAGCGTCTGACCATTGACAGTAACGGGACCGTTGAGACCATTACTCAATATCTTGACGAGCTGAGCGGGTGTCGCCTTGCGAAAATAATCGGATTTCGCAAGCGGCGGAAATGCTCCTGGTATACCTTCTCCGCTTGGCAAATGGCAGGCTGCGCAGACACGTTCGAACACGGCTTTGCCGGAGTCCGTGTCGGCCGCAATGGCGCTATTGCAAATCACAAGTGTGGCGACGAGTAGTCCGATAGTTTTCATGATTTATTGCTCCTTCGAGTTAGATAGATCAGGCAATGATGAATCGCTCTCATGTCGCTACTGGGGCAACTTACTCTGTACGCCTTTGCTGTAGATTTCCGGCTTGTCGGGACCACTGACTGTCAGCAGACCGATGGCACCTTTATTGAATGCGCGCGTGAGCGAATGATCGACGAGCGTCAGGTTGCCAGGAACCTTGGGCGATATTTCGACCATCGCCGAACCGCCCGCCGGAACCAGCGTGGTTTGCACTTGCTCTTGGAAATGCAAGCCGCCTTCGAAATACACCTTGTCGAAGATCGCGCCGATGATGTGAAAACTGGACGTGAGATTCGGGCCGCCGTCGCCAAAGAAAATACGCACCTTCTCTCCTGCGTTGGCGGTCAGCGCATTGGCACCAGTGAGCGCGCCATCGGCTCCATTGAATACGACGTACGTGGGGCGCTCGTCGATGGCCTTCTGCATATCGAAGTTTTGCAGGCCGCCCGCACGATATGCTCCTTGCGTATAGAAATCGCCCTGCATGACGTAGTACTCGCGATCAACTTTGGTAAGGCCCTCCTCGGGTTCGACGAGAATCATGCCGTACATGCCATTGGCAACGTGCATGGCGACCGGCGCGGTGGCGCAGTGATATACGTAGAGTCCCGGATTGAGCGCCTTGAAAGTGAATACCGCTTGATTGCCGGGGGCAATCAATGTCTGCGCAGCGCCGCCGCCAGGGCCGGTGACCGCGTGCAGATCGATGTTGTGCGGCAATTTGTTGGTGGGCAGATTTTTAAGCGTGATCTCAACGGTATCGCCGACACGCACGCGGATCATTTTGCCCGGTACGGTGCCGCCAAAAGTCCAGAACATGTAGCGCGTACCCGGAGCGATTTCGCGCTCGACCTCTTCCACCGTCATATTGACGAGCACCTTGGCCGGCGTCTTGCGTGTGATCGGCGGCGGCACCATGGGTGGCGCAACCAGTACCGCTTGTTCGATCGGCAAAGACTCTTCAGCGAAGGCAGCTGAAGCTACGGCGAAGCCGCACGTCAATGCGGCGATAAAAGCTATGCGAAATGGTTTCATGATGCTTACCCAGGTTGTCCTAACGATTGAAAGATAGATTAAAGAGGCATCTTCTGAATTGATTAGCGTCAACAGGAAGAACTACGGGAAGAACTGTGGGAAAAACTGCGGAAAGAACAGCGCTGATTTAACCTGCTGCATACAGAATGCGGATCAGCGGCTGGCGGCGCTCGACCATATCGGCCAGTGTGTATTGATCGAGAGAGTCGTAGAAGGCTGCGAAGGCTTTGGATAATGCCAATGGCAACTTGCAACGTTGTGTGATGCGGCAAGTCTCGTGATGATCGGAGAAGCACTCGATGGCTTGGTTGCCTTCCGCTTCCCGCACGACTTGTCCGATGCGAATCTTTTCCGGCGGCAATGCGAGCCGGATGCCACCACCCTTGCCGCGCACGGATTCCACCACACCGCTTTTCGCAAGGTGATGCACCACTTTCATCAGATGGTTCTCCGAAATACCGTAAGCCACAGCAATCTGCCGGATGGTCGTGAGACGTTCCGGCTCGAGTGCCATGTACATGAGCACACGCAAGGTGTAGTCGGTAAAGCCGGTCAGTTTCATATGTCGCAACAGCGCAATTGATCCAGATCAATGCGAGCGCCTCGCTAAGATTTATTGTGAATCCATCTTATGAACGCCAACGCTCACACTTTGCGCGCATCTTTGGAGTCGACTTTGCGCCAGATCATGGATCCTGAAATCGGCCTGAACATTGTCGATCTCGGTTTGATATACCGGCTCGAAATCACGGACTGCGCCGTGCGGCTCGATATGACGATGACCTCACCGGCTTGTCCGATGAGCGAGAGCATCGCAGAAGAGGCGCAGGCCGCACTCGAAGCCTGCGTGACTTCCGATGTGTCGGTCGAGGTCACTCTGGTTTGGGAGCCGCCATGGACGCCCGCATGCATGAGCGAACAGGCACGTTTTCAACTTGGCTGGGACGTTTGATCCGGCCTGCATATCAGGAGCATTAAATGAGTAACGAAGCCGCGGTAACCATAGATGTTCGCGTCATAGCCCCAAAATTCCGTCACCCGCTTATTTTCGGCATCTTCGAAAATCTGCCGCCGGGGCAAGCACTCGTGTTGACCAACGATCATGACCCCAAGCCGTTGCACTACCAATTCCAGGCGGAGTCCAGCGGACAGTTCAGCTGGGACTATTTGGAACAAGGTCCGGAACGTTGGCAAGTACGTATCGGCAAAACAGGCGAATTGAGCGAAGCAGATCGCAAGGCGCGCTGCTGCGGCGGTCACTGATCGCGCGTCGTGAATATGCTGCAATCGTGGCCGCGTATGCTTTTGGCATTGCCCGCGCTAGCGGCCTTGGTGTGCGGCATGCTCTCCGGATTGGCGCGCTTGGGTTTTGCGCTGCCCGCGCCTGTGGGCCATTTGGCGGGCGTGCACGGTGCGCTGATGGTCGGCGGCTTTCTCGGCACGCTGATCGGCCTGGAGCGTGCCGTCGCGCTTGGCCGGCGCTGGGCCTATCTGGCTCCAGCGTTATCGGGTCTGGCCGCGCTTGCCATGATCGCAAACGCACCCAATACCTTGGCGCCATTACTAATGAGCGTGGCCGCACTCTTCATGCTATTCGCATGCACGTCAGTGTGGCTGCGGCAACGCGCCGTACACCACGCTGTGCTCGGCATTGCGGCGTTAGCGTGGCTGCTAGGCGATCTAGTTTGGGCATGGCAAGGCAGCGTATCGCCAGCGGTGCTGTTTTGGGCTGCTTTCCTCACATTGACGATCGCGGGAGAACGTCTCGAATTGTCCCGCTTCGTGCCGACGTCCAAAAATGCCAAAGGAATAATTTGTATTATCGTTACGGTGATGATGGATGGTGCGATCTACAGCCTATTTAACGCGACAGCAGGCTCGCGCACCTTCGCGCTCGCCTTGCTGGCGTTGGCGCTTTGGCTATTGCGCTACGATATTGCCCGCCGCACCATTCGAATGCACGGATTGACACGCTATATGGCGATCTGTCTGCTATCGGGCTATGCGTGGACAGCCGTCGCTGCCTTGCTTGGCCTCACCGGCGCGTTCGCTACGGGGCATCCTCTGCATGATGCCGCGTTACATGCCTTGCTGCTCGGGTTTGTATTTTCAATGGTGTTCGCGCATGCGCCGGTGATTCTG
>DASUGV010000492.1:0-11186 GCA_036273835.1 Rhodocyclaceae bacterium | reverse complement strand
TTTCTTCATCGAGCACGACACACATGCTTGCAATCATTGGTGGCACGGGTCTCAGCCAACTTTCCAACCTCAATATCGAGCGCCGCGAAGTGGTACGCACGCCCTACGGCGATCCTTCCGGTGCGTTTCTTTTCGGCCAGGTCGGCAATCAGCCGGCGGTATTTTTGGCGCGGCATGGATATGGCCATACGATTCCGCCGCACAGGGTCAACTACCGCGCCAACATCTGGGCGCTCAAGCAAGTCGGCGCAGATGCCATCGTTTCCGTCGCATCGGTTGGCGGCATACGTGCCGATCTCGGGCCCGGCGCGATTGTCGTTCCCGATCAGATCATCGACTACACCTGTGGGCGCAGCGCGACGTTCTTCGAGGGAGGGGATACGCCCGTTGTGCATATCGACTTCACCGAACCTTACGCCGCTGCCCTGCGTGCGCAATTGCTGAACGCGGCCATCGCTGCGAACGAAACGGTTCTCGATGGCGGTGTGTATGCCGCGACGCAGGGGCCGCGCCTGGAAACGGCGGCGGAAGTGAACCGCCTCGAACGCGACGGTGCCGACATGGTCGGCATGACCGGTATGCCAGAAGCATCGCTGGCGCGCGAAACCGGATTGCCCTACGCCGCGATGGCCGTCGTCGCTAACTATGCGGCCGGGCGTGCCAGCAGCGCGCATGGTATTCATCTCGAGATGATCGAGCAAACGCTCAAGACGGCCATGGGTCGCGTGCTCAACATTTTGCAGCATCTTAGCGAGGTACCCAGTGCGGTACCGGGTGTCGTCGTGCCATGATCCGCGAAGTTCTCCGTATGGGCGATGCGCGCTTGCTGGGCCGCGCGCGCGAGGTCGAGCAATTCGACACGCCTGTGCTGCACGAATTGATTACGGACATGTTCGATACGATGCATCACCTCATCGGCGCGGGTCTTGCGGCGCCGCAGATCGGTGTCGATCTGCGCGTAGTGATTTTCGGGTTTGCGTCCAATGCGCGCTATCCGGAAGCGGGCGCGGTGCCGGAGACGGTACTGGTCAATCCCGTCATCGAAATTCTGAGCGACGAAAAGGAAGAGGGCTGGGAGGGCTGTCTGTCGGTGCCCGGCCTGCGTGGCGTCGTGCCGCGTTATACGCATATCCGTTACAGCGGCTTCGATCAATATGGCAATAGCATGGAACGCGAGGCCAGCGGCTTTCACGCGCGCGTCGTGCAGCACGAATGCGATCATCTCGACGGCATCCTCTATCCCATGCGCATAGAAGATTTTTCTCGCTTCGGATTTGCGGAAGTGTTGTTTCCGGATATGGTTGGGCAGCCAGACGATTGACTGCCAGTTTGATTCACTTGGCCGACTTGGGTACGCGGCTGCTGGATATCATATGACAATCAAATTCTATCAGTAGTGGAAAATGTCCTGAATTGTTTGGGAATATGCCGCTCGGTTCGAATCCTTCCGCTTCAAGAGTTTTAATTACAACGTCATAGCTCGGCATGCCTGCATAGATCGGCTTGACCGAAGCTTCCGTTTGTAGCGCCAGAAAATCGCGAATGTGTGGCCCCGCGCCTCTGACGACTTCAAGATCGAAACCCTGAGTGTCCATTTTTAGATATGCCGAATGCATTTCGAATTTTCTTTTCAATTCCGGCATCACCTCTGCCAGCGTTTTGACCCGTACTTCGACTGTTCTTTGTACTGTGTTCGTATCCTGGAAGCGCTGGACTGCGGAATGGTCCGGCTGCAAAAAAGAGCTGAACTGACTTTCGGCCATGACATTGAATGAAGCGGTGCCGCTCTTGCTGCCGAGCGCATAGCCTTCGATCAGCCAGTGTTCGTCTTGCCGTGCTCTGTCCCGCAATCGTTCAACGTAATCGGGCATGGCTTCGAACGAGATGATCGTGCCTTGGTAATCCACTTCGTAACGTAGAAAGTCGCGGAATTGGCCGTTGTTGGCGCCTACGTCGAATACGCAGTCTATTTCCAACAGCGCAAAGAGTTTTTGCAGATAGGACGCTTGCGGATAAGAATTCAATCGCCATGTCGGGATGACCGTATAGCCCTGCGACTCCGCAAATTTGGAAGCAGCTTTTTTTATGTTGTCGATCATTATTCATAAGTCTCCGTTTATGGAATTCGGAACAGAATATGTGAGCGTCAGCGTGATGCTGCGCGGAAGTTATACACGCAACCGTTCAATCAGATCCGATTCCAGTTGTACTGTTTTTCCGCTGTGATCGAGATTGGCACCGCTTACCAGGAAGGTATCTTCCGCACGTTCGCCCAGCGTAGCGATCTTGGCCGTATGCACGTTGATCGAGTGCTCCGCGAGCGTGCTTGCGACGGTGTAGAGCAGACCTGGCCGGTCGGCGGCGGTGATGGAAAGAATGAATCGTTGTCCGCGTTCATCGGGTTGCAGGGATACCGATGGCGTGATTGGGAAATGCTTGAGCTGACGCGAGATGCGGCTGTTAGCCGGTGTGTCGATGGGACCTTGCTTGATCAAACGCTCGGTGAGGTCGTGCTCGATGAGGGCGATGATGTCGCGGTAATCCTGATCGTGTCCGGGATCGAGAACGATGAAACTGTCGAGCGCGTAACCGTGCGTGGTGGTGTGGATCTTGGCGTCCATGATGCTGTAGCCAAGACGGCTGAAGAAGCCGCATAGCCGCGCGAACAGATCGTGCTGATCGCGTGTGTAAACCATCACTTGCAAGCCTTCGTCAATTTGACTGGGACGTGCTTTGACGACGGGCGTCTCGGTGTGCGGACGATGGTAGAGCATGCGCGTATGCCATGCGATTTCTTCGCTATCGTGACGCATGAAGTAAACGGTATCGAGCTCCTGCCACAGCGCCTTTTCCACGCCCGTTTGTAAGCCGAAGAAACGCAGGCGTTCGCGTACTTGCTCTTGCCGCTCGGCCAGCCCCAACGCTTGCGGCGGTTTGTCGCCGCGCAAGAGCTGGCGGCTGGCCAGATAAAGTTCTTCCAGCAACTTGGCCTTCCAACCGTTCCACACTTTTGGACTGGTGCCGCGAATGTCGGCATGCGTCAGTAGGTACAGGGCAGTAAGGTGCCGCTCGGTACGCACGAGATCGGTAAATTTTTGTATGACATCCGGATCGCCGAGATCCTGCTTCTGTGCGATCTGCGACATGGTGAGGTGATGTTCCACGAGCCACACGACGAGATCGCCATCTTCGCGCGACAGCCGATGATCGCGGCAGAAGCGGCGTGCGTCGGCCATGCCGAGTTTAGAGTGATCGCCTCCGCGGCCTTTGGCAATGTCATGGAACAGCGCCGCGATGTAGAGCAGCCAGGAACGTTCGAAGGCGCCGAAGAGGCGCGTCATCAGCGGATATTCGTGCGCATGTTCTTCCAGCGCAAAGCGCCGCACATTGCGTAATACCTGCAAGATATGCTGATCGACTGTATAGACATGAAACAGATCGTGTTGCATCTGACCGACCACGCGGCCGAATGCGGGCAAATAGGCGCCGAGGATTTCGTACTGATTCATGCGCCGGAATTCGTGGGTTTGACCGCGCGGTTCGGTCAGGATGCCGAGGAATAATTCGCGGTTGTTGGGATCGCGGCGGAAGTCGGCATCGATGAGCTTGCGTCCCGCCCACATCGCGCGCAACGTGCGTGCACTCATGCCTTTCAGTTCAGGATTCCGCTGCATCAGGCGGAAGCTTTCCAGTAGCGCGCTGGGATGACGTTGGAATACACCCTCGTCGACGATATCCAGCAACTCGCCATCGACGCGAAAGCGTTCGTTGATTGGGTAAGATTGCGACAGCGCCAGAGGCAGATAGCGCGCAGACAAGTTCTGCAACAGGATCGTGTTGAGTTGCGTAATTTTTTTTGCGGCCCGATAGTAGTGCTGCATCATGACTTCGGAGGCGCGCCGCGCCTTGGTGGCGGCAAGACCAAAGGCGCTCGCGAGGGCTTCCTGCAGATCGAAGATCAAACGGTCTTCGCGCCGCCCGGCGATGTAATGCAGACGGATACGCACATGCTGCATGATGCGTTCGGCTGCGCCCAACTCCCGTACTTCATCGGCCGTTATTAAACCTTGCTGTGCCATGTCTTTCCAGCGTGTTCCGAGCCCGGCCGACAACGATATCCACACGATCATTTGCAGATCGCGCAGACCGCCTGGACTTTCTTTGCAGTTCGGCTCCAACGCGTAAGGCGTATGGTTGAAACGGTTATAACGCTGTTCCTGTTCGGCCCGTTTTGCGTAGAAAAAAGCTTCCGAGTCGAAATCGACGCATAGCTTGCGAATGAAGATCCGATAAAGCGGAAGGCTCCCTGCGATGCGGCGCGATTCGAGCAGATTGGTTTGTACGGTGACATCGTCGCGCGCTTCGCTCATGCATTCTTCGACGGTGCGCACGCTGTGTCCGATATCCAGACCCAGGTCCCACAGTGCACCGATGAAATGTTCGATCGTGCCGCGCAACGTATCGTCGGGATCCGTCGCAAGCAACAGCAGAATGTCGATGTCGGAATAGGGATACAACTCGCCGCGCCCATATCCGCCCACCGCCACGAGAGCGGCACTTTTAGGCAATCCGCATAACAACCACAGCTCCGCTAGAACGCTATCGACAAGTCGCGAGCGGCCGCTCAGCAAGCGGTCGGGGCGCCCGGTGCGCTCGTAAGCGGTACGCAGTGACGTTTGGGCTTCGACCAATCGAGCTTTCAAAGCGTCGAGTGTTGCGCGGGGAATGTTGAAGCTGGCAGGAGCGTTCAAGGCAATGACTATTCAGAATGCATAGAGGCTACTAAGAGGAAGCGCCGACTTTCAAAGTGGGCTTTTGTGCGACCCAAGTTGGAGGTGGTGGTGAGCCCGCGGACACGGTCAATACTTCTGCGCCATCTTCCGTGACCAGAATGGTGTGTTCCCATTGCGCCGATAGCGAGCGATCTTTGGTGACGATAGTCCAGCCATCGGGTAGCTCTGAGATGGCAGCCTTGCCGGCATTGACCATCGGCTCGATGGTGAAGATCATGCCCGCGCGCAATTCGAGACCTGTGTTTGGACGGCCGTAATGCACGACCTGCGGTTCTTCATGGAATTTGCGTCCGATGCCATGACCGCAGAATTCGCGGACGATGGAGAAGCCGGCGTTTTCGCCGTGCTTTTGGATTGCATGGCCGATGTCGCCTAGCTTGGCACCGGGTTTAACCTGTCCAATGCCCAGCCACATGCATTCGTAGGTGACTTGCGCGAGGCGCTTGGCCTGTATGCTGGTGTCATCGCCAACGACGAACATGCGACTCGTGTCGCCATGAAATCCATCCTTGATGACGGTGATGTCAATATTCAACACGTCGCCGCGCTTGAGCGGCTTATTGTTCGGAATACCGTGGCAGACTTGATGATTGACCGACGCGCAGATCGATTTGGGATAAGGCGTGTAACCCGGTGGCGCGTAGTGAAGCGGCGCCGGGATCGTGCCTTGTTCTTTGACCATATAGTCGTGACAGAGACGATCCAGCGTTTCAGTGGACACGCCAGGCTGAACGTGCGGAGTAATGAAGTCCAGCACTTCGGAAGCGAGGCGCCCGGCGACACGCATTTTTTCGATCTCGTCGGAGGTTTTGATGACAATGCTCATGCTGCGCCGTTTGTTAGCAATTAAGGCTTAGAAGGCTAACGTAGTTCGTAGTTGCAGCCAAGCAGCAATACGCCAGAAACTTGCATAGCGCTGCGCGGCGTTTAGCTTGAGTCCTTTGGATTGAGATGGAGACTTGAGTCGAGCCCCTGTCGGCTGCTACAATGCTGGGCTAAGTCGGCCGGGTTTGTGCATTTGACATCCGTCGGATGCTTCCCCGTCAGGCTAATTCGCACGTTCGTGGAACTGGGTTCGCCGCTAGAAACTTTGGCGGTGATAAAGGCTTTTGAATCTTGAAAGTCGCCATGAACGGAGGCTAAACCCGTAAATTTGGAGTCATGCAATGTCCGTAACCATGCGTCAAATGCTGGAGGCGGGTGTCCACTTCGGCCACCAAACCCGTTTCTGGAATCCCAAGATGGCCCCGTATATCTTCGGTCATCGTAACAAGATTCACATTATCAATCTCGAGAAGACGCTGTCGCAGTACAACGATGCGATGAACTTCGTCAAGAAGTTGTCGGCCAACCGCGGCACCATCATGTTCGTGGGTACCAAACGCCAAGCGCGCGAGATTCTCGCCGAGGAAGCACAACGCTGCGGCATGCCCTATGTCGACGAGCGCTGGCTGGGCGGGATGTTGACCAATTTCAAGACCGTCAAAGGTTCGATCAAGCGTCTGAAGGACATGGAGCAGATGTTCGCCGATGGCTCTATCGATACGTTGTCCAAGAAAGAAGCGCTCATGACTCAACGCGAGTTGGGCAAACTGCAGAAGAGCCTGGGCGGCATCAAGGACATGAACGGCCTGCCTGACGCACTATTCGTGATCGACGTCGGGTACCACAAGATTGCGATCACCGAAGCACAGAAGCTCGGTATTCCAATCGTTGCCGTTGTCGATACGAACCATTCGCCGGAAGGCGTGAGCTACATCATTCCAGGCAATGACGATTCCAGTCGTGCGATTCGCCTGTACGCGCAAGGCGTGGCGGACGCTGTGCTGGAAGGTAAGAACCAAGTTGTGCAGGACATCGTTGCTGCGACCTCCGACGAATTCGTCGAAGTGCAAGAAGGTGCCGAAGCGCAAGATTGATTGCAGTTGACACCTAAGTTGATCGCCCGATTTGCCGCGCAAGAGCCGCTGGCTCTTGTGCGCAGGGCGTAAATGAATGCTGTTTTCATATTTGAAATTCAGGAGTGAGCATGGCGGCAATTACCGCAAGCATGGTGGCAGATCTGCGCGCAAAGACTGATGCACCGATGATGGAATGCAAGAAGGCGCTGACCGAGGCCGATGGCGACGCGGCGAAAGCCGAAGAAATTCTGCGCGTCAAGCTGGGCAATAAAGCGAGCAAAGCGGCTTCGCGTGTGACTGCGGAAGGCGTCGTGAGCACTTTCATCTCTGCCGATGGCAAGCTAGCCGCAATTGTGGAGACAAATTGCGAAACGGATTTTGTGGCCAAGAACGATGATTTCCTGGCACTCACGAAATCCTTGGCCGAATTGGTGGCGACAAAAAATCCCGCGGACGTTGCGGCTCTGCTGACCTTGCCGCTCAACGGTTCGACTGTCGATGCCGTGCGTACCGCGCTAGTCGGCAAGATCGGCGAGAACCTCAGCGTGCGCCGCTTCCAGCGCATTGAAGTCAAGGGCCGCGCTGCTACGTATATCCATGCAGGATCCAAAATTGGCGTGCTGCTGGATGTAATCGGTGGCGATGAAGCGCTGGGCAAGGATATCGCCATGCACATTGCGGCCAGCAAACCCAAAGCGCTGACTGCGGCGGAAATTTCCGCCGACCTGGTTGCGACTGAGCGTCGCGTAGCGGTTGAGAAAGCCAAGGAAGCCGGCAAGCCTGAAGCGATGATCGACAAGATCGCTGAAGGTTCGGTACAGAAATTTCTCAAGGAAGTGACGTTGCTTGGACAACCCTTCGTCAAAGACGACAAGCTGACAATCGAAGCGCTGCTCAAGTCCAAGTCTGCGACCGTATCGAGCTTTACGCTGTACATCGTTGGTGAAGGCATCGAAAAGAAAGTCAATGACTTTGCCGCAGAAGTGGCGGCACAGGCTGCCGCTGCGCAGGCACGCTAAGCGGAGATATATCTTTGCCCGCCTATAAACGGATTTTGCTCAAGCTGTCTGGTGAAGCTCTGATGGGCGATGATGCCTATGGCATTAATCAAACTGTAGTGTCGAGCATTGTCGCGGACGTTGCCGCAGTCGCACACCTCGGTGTGGAAATCGGCATCGTGATCGGTGGTGGAAATATCTTTCGCGGCATGGCGGGCGCCGCTTCAGGTATGGATCGCGCCACGGCCGACTATATGGGCATGCTGGCGACCATCATGAACGCGATGGCCTTGGCAGATGCTTTTCGTCACGCCGGTGTGACCGCGCGTGTGCAATCGGCGCTCAACATTGAACAAGTGGTAGAACCTTACATTCGTGGCAAGGCGATCCGCTATTTGGAAGAGGGCAAGATCGTCATCTTCGCGGCGGGCACCGGTAATCCTTTCTTCACCACCGACACGGCGGCGGCGCTGCGCGGTAGCGAGATCGCCGCAGAGGTCGTATTGAAAGCGACCAAGGTCGACGGTATTTACACGGCTGATCCGAAGAAGGATCCTACTGCGACGCGTTACGCTACCGTTAGTTTCGACGAGGCGATTTCGCGTAATCTGCAGGTCATGGACGCCACCGCATTTGCGCTGTGTCGCGACCAGAAATTGCCGGTCAAGGTTTTCAGCATTTTCAAACCCGGCGCACTGATGCGTGTCGTGACCGGCGAAGACGAAGGCACCCTGGTGCATATCTGAAAGGGATGGAGCGATGAGTCCTGAGAAGATTCCCGAATTGAAGAAAGCCACCGAACAGAAGATGTTGAAGTCCATCGAATCGTTGAAGAACGATCTTGGCAAGGTGCGTACGGGCCGCGCGCACACCGGCTTGCTCGATCACATCATGGTCGACTATTACGGTACTCCCACGGCAATTCCGCAAGTTGCCAGCGTCAACCTGATCGATGCACGTACCATCGGCGTCACACCGTGGGAGAAGAAGTTGCTGTCGGCGATCGAGAAAGCGATCCGCGATTCCGATTTGGGTTTGAACCCGTCATCGGTCGGTGAGATTGTGCGCGTGCCGATGCCCGCGCTGACTGAAGAGCGCCGCAAGGACCTCATCAAGGTCGTGCGCGGCGAGGCGGAAAACGCGCGTATCGCTGTGCGTAATTTGCGGCGCGATGCGAATTCGACGCTCAAAGATGCATTGAAAGCCAAATCCATTTCCGAGGATGACGAGCGTCGCGCCCAGGACGATGTACAGAAGTTGACCGACAAGTACGTTGCCGAGATCGATAAACTCCTTGCTCACAAAGAGCAGGAATTGATGCAGATATAGGGATCCGAATCCGAGGATGAAATCTTGAGATTCGGCAGATCCGCAACGTATTTTCTGATCCTCCGCCATCCCGTTCTCGCGTAGAGCACAAGCCATGCCGCTATCGCGCTTCATCAGCTCAACGCGGGAAATTCCCGAAACAGCGGAAGTACCGCGTCATATTGCCATTGTCATGGACGGTAACGGACGTTGGGCGAAGAAGCGTTTCTTGCCGCGCGTTGCGGGCCACAAGCGCGGTGTCGAAACGGTGCGCGCAATGGTGAAGTTGTGCATCGAGCGCGGCGTGGAAAATTTGACGCTATTCGCTTTCAGTTCCGAGAACTGGCGGCGCCCCAAGGATGAAGTTACTTTTTTGATGCAGCTATTCTTGCAGGCATTGCGCGACGAGGTAGCGCGCTTGCATAAGAACAACATTCGTTTTCGCGTGATCGGCGACCTGTCGCAATTCGATGAGCAATTGGTTAGGACGATTCACGATGCCGAAGCGCTCACGGCTGCCAACACCGCGTTGACCTTGTCCGTGGCAGCCAACTATGGTGGCCGTTGGGACATTCTCAATGCCGTCAACGCGATGCTGACTGCGCAGCCCGACAAGCGTGGCCATTTCACGGAAGAAGATCTTTCGCCTTATCTATGCATGGCGGATGTGCCGGAGCCTGACTTGTTCATTCGCACCGGCGGCGAACAACGTGTGAGCAACTTCCTGTTGTGGCAACTTGCCTACACGGAATTCTATTTCACTGAACGTCTGTGGCCGGATTTCGATGCAGCCGCATTCGACGAAGCGATCAAATCCTTCCAACAACGGGAGCGTCGCTTTGGCCGGACGAGCGAGCAGTTGCGCGATGCGGCCGGTGGTGCGACCAAACATGCTTAAAACGCGAATTCTCACCGCGCTCCTATTGCTTGTAGTTTTCTTGCTCGCAGTGTTTTTACTGCCGGAAAAATTCTTCGCTGTCGCCGTCGCAGTGGTGGTGTGGTTTGCCGTTCGAGAATGGAGCCTTCTGTTGAAAATGCAGCGCGTGCAGGGCGTTATTTTGCAGACGGTCATTGCCTTGCTGGTGCTGGCCTTCGGTCTTGCCGACGACAGCAAGCACAGTGCGGTGCTGCTTACCTTGATCTATCTCGGCGCATTTTCGTTCTGGTGGGCGACCGCACCTGCTTTCATGTACATCTACGAGCCGATCGAGAAAGGCTACTGGGGTTACATGACAGGCGTGATGATCTTTGTGCCGGTGGCTGTCGCGTTCCTGGAGCTGCGTCATGCCGGACCGTGGATCTTGCTCGCCGCCATGGCACCGATATGGCTGGCGGATATTGCGGCGTACTCTGTAGGACGCGCATTCGGACGTCATAAACTCGCTCCGACCATCAGCCCCGGTAAGAGTTGGGAAGGTGTATGGGGCGGTCTTGCGGCGGTTATCATTTATGCTCTTGTACTACGCGCTTTCGTGCCTGCCTTGGCTGGGCATGTCGGTGTATTTGTCACGCTGTTGATTGCCGCGTTCTATGCAGCGATGAGTGTAGTCGGCGATTTGTTCGAGTCCATGATGAAACGCCATGCGGGCGTAAAAGATAGTGGCACTCTGTTGCCTGGACATGGTGGCATTCTCGATCGCATCGACAGTTTGCTGCCGACTTTGCCCTTGGCCGGCGCGTTGCTGTTGTGGATGCGGTAGGCGACGCGGTCATGCGCAGGCAAGTGCTCACCATTCTCGGCGCGACAGGTTCCATTGGCTTAAGTACGCTGGATGTCGTCGCGCGTCATCCCGAGCGTTTCGAAATCTACGCGTTGACGGGCTATCGTCAGATAGAAAAACTCGCCGAACTTTGCGTGCGCTTTCGGCCAAAAATTGCTGTCGTGGCAGGCGATGCCGAAGTGCGTCGTTTGCGCGAGTTGCTCGGCGCTGCACTACCGATCGAAGTGATGTGCGGTAATACAGCGCTCGACGCCGTCGCAAGCGCGCCAGAGGTGACCACTGTCATGGCGGCCATTGTCGGCGCCGCCGGCTTGAGCGCATCGCTGGCTGCAGCCAAGTCGGGCAAGCGAGTGTTGCTCGCCAACAAGGAAGCCTTGGTCATGGCGGGCGAAGTGTTCATTGATGCAGTGCGCTCGGCCGGCGCTGTCCTGCTGCCTGTCGATAGCGAGCACAACGCAATTTTTC
>DASUGV010000491.1:0-3694 GCA_036273835.1 Rhodocyclaceae bacterium | reverse complement strand
GTTCAACCGGCCACGCCCGGCGCAGAACCAAAAATGTTTTCCGCTTGCTGTGTCGACAAGCTTAAAACAGCATGTCGTTTGCGCGACGATTTGGAGCTCGATATGCACGCTCTGTCGGTAACCTGCTCGTTATTGGAACGTATCCGGCAACTCGAATCGGAATTGCATGCGCTGCAAGCAAGATTGCCCGATGTTCGTCCTAGTCTTCGTTATTAAGCCACCAAAAATTGAAGCAACATATGACCTACAACGCGCCATATGCCAATGGCAATTTTTAGCACATGAAGTTGGCCAAGGTCATTCGGGAAAAAATGCATTTTTTATATGTGCGAAAGATGCCAAAAACGAACACCAGATTTACTTAAAATGCCTTTGCAAATACGAAATAAATTGCATTTGGCGATTTTGATTTTATTAAGAATATTTAATCGTTCAAAAGCTTGACCCTAACGATGGCGTGTTCCATCTTTCCCAATGCAGAGCTGTTTTTGGGCTTTGTTTTTTTGTATTTCAAACAACATGAGGAGACATCAAAAATGATTCGCAAACTTATTGCTGGCGTTTTCACGCTGGCTTTTGCAGGCAGCGCTTTTGCGGTGGGCGATGCACCCAGCGGTTGGACCAAGTGTGCGCAACCTGGTGGCACTTGCACCATGAGCGGCACGCATGACACCACCATGGGCAAGTCCGGCGTGTTCGCACCGTTCGTTTCCCGCACGGGCAACTTCTCCTGCTCGCTGTCGAACTTCCCCGGCGCACCGAGCGACTCCACCTGGTGCTCGTACAACCCCTCCGGTAGTTCTTCATCCAGCAGCTCTTCGTCCAGTTCTAGTTCTTCTTCCTCGTCTTCGTCGTCCAGCAGTTCCAGTTCTTCCTCCTCCAGCTCCAGCAGCTCCTCGAGCTCGGGTGGCAGCGGTTCCTGCACGAACGGCGCAACCATCAATGGTGGAACAGTTGATTGCGGTGGCGCCACGCTGGGTACTTCCTGCGATGGCCAATCCGAAAGCCAAGCACCGGTCATCAGCCTGGAAAACGGCGCCACGATCAAGAACCTGAACATCAAGTCGGGTGGCGGCGCGGACGGTATCCACTGTCTGGCAGGTAGCTGCACGCTGATCAATGTGAACTGGCTTGGTGTCTGTGAAGATGCGGCCACCCTTGAGCCGGGCGCTTCCAGCCTGACGGTGACGGGCGGCAGCGAAGCAGGCGCACAAGACAAAGTGTTCCAACACAATGCAGCCAACGGCACGGTAACGGTCAATGGCGGCTTCGTGGGCAACACTCTGGGCAAGCTGGCACGTTCCTGCGGCGACTGCTCCAACAACGGCCACAACAAGCACATCGTGGTCAATGGCGTGAAGCTGACCAACGTGACCTCTTCGGTCGTGGGTGTGAACAGCAACTTCGGCGACACGGCACAACTACGTAACGTGCAGATCAAGAGCTACACCTCGGGCAAGCCGAAGGTCTGCGTGACCTACGTAGGCGTGACGGACCACAATGGTTCTTCGAGCAGCATCGGCGAGGAGTGGAACACTACGTCCTGCGACGTCAGCCACTCCGACGTGACCGCGTTCTAAGAGAAACTGATCGTCCAAGTCCGGCTTTTAAGCGGACTAATGACCACGTTTAGTGTTTCGCCAGGAAAGAAATCTCCTGGCGGAGTGCGAGACAGAAGCGGTATTTTCCTGAGAACTTTTAAAAGCGCATTACCTGAGGGTCATGCGCTTTTTTTTTACGTGCTGGGTGGGCGCCCTGTGATATCGAAACGGCTATGCGGGCAATCGCTTGGCAATACAACATCTATTTTCTTGAGCCTCATCGACACCAAACTTCGCAGCGTGAATTCGTGTTTCGCGAGACATAGGTAATGCGATCGTTCTTTTGGCTGCAAATGAGGTGGCCAATTGGCCCAATGACGATCAATAATTATGTCTGTTGGCTGATGACTTCAACCCGAAGGTGTCACCAATAAGGGACGATACGAAACGGATTGAATTCTGTATGTCGAAGACATAATTCGTATTCTATTCTGTTACTCGTTTTTTCTGTCGCATGAGAATCCTCTTCTTGCTCTATCGGCAATGGAACCTGATTGGGCGCGGGATCGTCAATGGGTGCCTGTTGCAGACCATCCTCGCGCGTACCGCTTATTACAGCCCAGCTTGCCAGCGCAGCGAAAGGTTTTTGCATTTTGATACTCCTCAGACCATTCAATCAAACACAACAATCAGGACCTCGTTCAGTCCGTCTTTTACGGCTATTTATTTTTAGTATAGAAACCGAATTGCGTGGTCTTTGTGCTGTTTACCCTTACGCCAAAAGCATTTCACGGCAGGCCACACTCTTGCATCGGCTGCAGCGATCGTCTGTACGATAACGGACAAAATCGAAACTGAAGTGCATGCGAGAAATCCACGCTATCTGACGCTGCTGATTGCTCCCGTCATCGGATCGCGCCCCATGGCATTCATCATCCGGCTCAAATCTGCTGCCGTCTTTGTAGGAGCGGCGCGTGCCGTGGTGTCTCCATCCGAATCGCGCGCCGGATCCTGCGTAGCATCCCCTTGATCGTCCACATGGATGATTTTTATTTCCGCCGATCCATTTATATCATTGTCATTACTTCCATCGCCGCCTGACGGAGACCATGGGTTATCTGCCACGATCACGGGCGGTTCAGGGCGAGGAAATTTCAACGATGCGTCAATCAATTTGTCATGAAGCGCATCGCGAAAGAAATCGCCCACCAATAAAATGGCGTTGTGGCCACCTTGCCCCCAATAGTTGCTGCGCATGCTGATCCTCTGATCGTTGAAGCCTACCCATGCGCCGGCAACGAGATCCGGATGCATCAGCAAAAACCAGCCATCGGCATTGTTTTGCGTAGTCCCGGTTTTGCCGGCAATGTCCGCCACAATACCGAAACGTGTTTTGACGACTTGGCCCGTGCCGCGCGTCACCGCGCCACGCATCATGTCGATCAGCTTGATCGCGGAATCTTCCGACATGACACGTTGCGCCGGACTGCTGAAGTCCGCCAGAACATTGCCGTCACGATCGGTGATGCGCCGGATGAACACCGGTTGATGGTATTGGCCGATATCGGCAATCGTGGAATATGCCGACACCATTTCCATCAAGGTGACGGGGCTGGTGCCCAGCGCCAGCGAAGGGACGGCGTCCAGTTTGCTTTGATTGATGCCTAGGGCACGGGCAAGGCCAACGACGTTTGATACGCCAACGTCCTGTATGACCTGGGCGGTAATGGTGTTCTTGGAATAGATCAGCCCTTCGCTCAAGGTCATCGGCAAACCGCTCGAACCCGACATATCCGTTGGGCGCCATACTTTGCCGCCTTGCTGTGTAAATTCCATTGGCATATCGTAGTAAGTGCGATCCGGACTCAGACCGCGTTCGAGTGCCGCAGCATAAATAAAAGGCTTGAAGGTCGACCCCGGCTGACGCTGTGCCTGCGCGACATGATCGAATTGATCTTGTGCGAAATTGCGGCTGCCGACCCAGGCTTTCACCTCCCCGCTCGACGGATCCATCGCGACAAAACCTGCTTCGAGCCGGGTTTTTTCTTGGCGCAGTCGCGCCATGAATCCGGCATTCGACGAAAGTCTGTCGAGCGCCTGTGGGAGCGTTTCGCCCGAGGCAATAGCCTTTCGGTATTCGGGGCTCTCGCGGA
>DASUGV010000490.1:0-5129 GCA_036273835.1 Rhodocyclaceae bacterium | reverse complement strand
CCTCGCTGACCGGTTGCAGGAGATCATCCAGGTTTTCGCGATCCTGTGCTTTAACGCCGTCAATGAATATTGCAACGTGTTTGCGCAGATGTCCTTGCTCATCGAGTATGTAGCTGCGCAATTGCGGATTAGCTGCGAACGTCGCCTCTAAAGCCTCACGCAAGGTCGACGCGTCTGCCTCTACTTCGGGAGTGTTCGTAAAGCGCTGCAATTGAGTAGTCAGGACGACGCGTGCCATGGCGCTATGATGGAACCATTGCCGCGAAAAATAAATACTATGGCTCTCAAAAAAGCGCGGCTTAATTATTGAACTTCAGGAATTACGAGAAACGGCTCACCGGTGCAAGCATGCAAAAACTGAATCACGATTTTTATGTGCGCGACACGGTATCTGTCGCAAAAGATTTGCTCGGTACTTTGCTTGTGCACCGTGTCGATGGTGTGGAGCGCATTGGTAAAATCGTGGAAGTAGAAGCATACGTCGGTGCGCACGATCTTGCCGCGCATTCGTCCAAAGGCATCACCAAGCGCACACGGGTTTTGTATGGCCCGCCCGGTCTCGCGTACGTCTATTTGATTTATGGTATGCACCACTGCATGAACGTGGTGACGGAACCCGAAGGCAATGGTGCGGCGGTGCTGATTCGCGCACTCGAGCCGATCGAAAATTTGTCCGGCAATACGCGCGGGCCGGGTTTGCTATGCAAGACGATGAACATCGACCTGAGCCTGAACAGTCACGATCTGTGCAGCGACGATTTCTATATCGCCACGCCGACGCAATCCACACCCATCTCCATCGTGCGCCGCCCGCGTATCGGCGTGGCTTACGCGGGCGAGTGGGCACACGAGTTGTTGCGCTTCTATATCGAAGGTAACAAGTTCGTGTCCCGTGTGTGAGATGTCGCTCAGCGCTGGTGCGACATTCCGACGATGGCCGCAGCGATGACTACGACAATTCAATTGTCATATTCGGCCGTCCGTGCCATGCCTCGATACACCGCTGCGCGGCACTCGGCACGAACGGCCTTGGGTGAATAATTGTGCAAGTGGTACAAAATTCCGCCGTTCGCCCCGAGCGCCGCATAGCGGGCGTATCGAGGGGTGGCACGCAAAGGAATAAGGTCAGTTAGCAACAAACGTGTCATTTACCACAATCTCTCGATCATCGTCTGCGCCCCCAATTGAAATACGCTCACCCCGCACCCAGCTAGATAAGTATCGCCATCACAAGGTGCAAGGTCGTGCCACTACTTTTCGTTTCCGGCTTTGCGCTGCTGTTCATCCTATGGCTGCTCGGCCAACCGCTTCTCGTCGCGCATCGGCGCAGAAAATTACGTAGTCAAGCTTTCCCCGATGCCTGGCGCGAAATCTTGCGGCGGCGCGTGCCCTACTTTCGCTTGCTGCCGCCGGACTTGCAGATCCAACTCAAGAAACACATACAAGTCTTCATCGCCGAGAAAGCTTTCGTCGGCTGCGCGGACTTGATCATAACCGACGAAATGCGCGTCACCATCGCCGCACAGGCCTGCCTGCTGCTGCTCAATCGCACGCGCGGCTACTATCGCAATCTACGGCAGATACTCGTTTATCCCGGCGCGTTCATCGTCAATCGCATTCATACGGATGGCATAGGCGTGCTGCAAGAGCAACGGCAGATTCTCTCCGGCGAATCGTGGACGCAAGGACAAGTCATCCTGTCATGGGACGATGTTGTGGAAGGCGCTAACGTCATCGACGATGGCCGCAATGTCGTCATCCACGAATTCGCCCACCAACTCGATCAGGAAAAAGGCCACGCCAACGGCGCTCCGTTCCTCGCACGCGGCGGCAACTACAAACGCTGGTCACGCGTATTCAACGAAGAATTCGCAAAACTGAAGGAACAAGCGCGCAATGCACAACCGTCCCGGTTGAACCACTACGGCGCCACCAATCCCGCGGAGTTCTTTGCTGTTGCGTCGGAGGTTTTCTTCGAACAGCCGCACGACATGGCTACACAACTCCCGGGGCTGTATCGTGAGCTGAGTGATTTTTACCGGGTGAATCCGTTGAGCTGGTGAGTTGTAAGACGAGTCGTCTTCAAATACTCGCATATCTGATTGTGTGCTCGCTTGGCATATATCGTCGCATAGGGCAAAGTGACTAGTCGTGGATATTAGGTCTAAAGCCCCACATTTATGATGTCATCTACAACACGTTAACTGCCGGGGGATTCATCATGGCAAATGCCGTTGTAATTGATTGCCCATACTGTGTAGTTCGAGTGAAGGCGGAAATCAAAACGTGGGTTGGGGACGCATCGGATGGAGCGTATTTTCTAGTTCAATGCCCATCTTGCAAGTGTGCTCTATTTGGTAGCTCAGTAACTGTTCAAGACGAATTCAACAATTGGAGTTGGGACACGGCGGAACGCTTGTGGCCAACCCCATTAGTTGCAGAGGTAGGTCCTGCAATTCCAGAAGCGGCGCGTCGTGACATCAAGGATGCACAGAAGTGTTTGACCCACGGCATCTACTCCGCGTCTGCCGTACTTTGTGGCCGCGCTCTTGAACGCCTGATTAAAGAAAAGTCTGGAGTGCCTATGATCGCTAAAGGCCTTGCAGAACTAAAGGCAAAGGGTGTTATTGACGAGCGTCTTTTTAGTTGGGCAGAAGCACTGCGCAAAGAACGAAATATTGGGGCTCACGCATCAGACGAAGACACCACAAAGGAAAATGCTCAAGACATTATCGACTTTACTATTGCAATTTTCGACTACGTCTACACGCTCTCTGAAAAATACGAGAAGTACATTGCACGCAAAGCACTTGTAAGTGGCTAGCAATTCCGTCGCATCAAATACTAGATATTTGACATGTCATCTAATCCACCAAAAAAAATGAAGTCACTTTCACTCGCTAACAAATTGCGTTCCTTGCGGAATGGATGTGCCGGTATAGGTGTGCTTTCCTTATTGCTGGCATGCAGCGCAGTAGAAAATACAACCGGCAATCCGAAGGCTTGGGTTAGCGCGTTCGACGCGATGGCCTCCGCAGGATTCCTTACTCAATACGCTGCGTCCTTTGCTGAAATTGGGCTGGTCTTCTTACTCCTGGCTCTGCTTCTTTCACTAGGCATACGCAAAAAGAACTTGGATAACTAGTGTCTGCGAAAATCGTGCGCTGTCTGGCTGCATATAAACTGCCGTCATGGTTCTGAACTTCATCTAGCTGTTCTTCTTCATCGGCGCATTCGTCGCCTGTCTTTTTCAATGGCTCGTCTTAGGCGATGCGAGCGTCTTCAACAAAGTCGTACAGGAATCTTTTGCGATGTCGAAGACTGCCTTCGAGATCGGTCTGGGTTTGACGGGCATTCTTTCGTTTTGGCTGGGCGTGATGAAGATCGGCGAGCGGGCAGGTGCGGTGCAGATGTTGGCGCGGCTTGTCGATCCGTTGTTTCGTCGACTGCCGGATATTCCACCGGGTCATCCAGCGACCGGCTCGATGTTGATGAACATCAGCGCGAACATGCTGGGCCTCGACAACGCGGCGACGCCCATGGGCATCAAGGCGATGAAGGAGTTACAGGGACTACATGTGCAGAGTGGCGGCGACAAGGACAAGGCTTCCGATGCGCAGATATTGTTCCTCGTGCTCAATGCCAGCGGCCTGACGCTGATTCCCGTGAGCATCATGACTTACCGTGCGCAGCTCGGCGCGGCGAATCCTGCGGATGTTTTTCTGCCTATCTTGTTGACGACATTCTTCAGCACTTTAGCGGGATTGATCGCGGTGAGTTTCTTCCGGAGGATTCAGTTGCGTCATCCCGTTGTCATTGCCTGGCTGTTAGGACTGACGAGTGCGGTGGCAGGTTCGCTATGGTACTTTGCACGTCAGTCGGCCGCTGCACTGAGCACAACCGGTGCGCTTATCAGCGGCATAATACTGCTTGGACTGATCGCCGGATTCATGACTTTGGCAACAGTACGCAAAGTGAATGCCTTCGAAACCTTCATCGAAGGCGCACGCGAAGGCTTCACCACTGCCGTGATGGTCGTGCCCTATCTTGTTGCAATTCTCGTCGGCATTGCGGTCTTCCGCGCGAGTGGTGCGATGGATCTGATTCTGCATGCGCTTACTTTGCTACTCACAAGCTTGGGTCTGCCCAACGATGTTGGCCCCGCATTGCCGACGGCTCTGATGAAACCGCTGAGCGGCAGCGGCGCGCGCGGCATGATGATCGATACGATGAAGACCCTTGCCCCGGATAGTTTTGCCGGTCACCTGAGTGCGTTGTTTCAGGGCGCGACGGACACTACCTTCTACATCGTCGCCGTTTATTTCGGTGCTGTCGGTGTGCGCAATACGCGTCACACTATTGCGTGTAGTCTGATCGCCGACGTGGCCGGTACGATTGCTGCCATCTGCATGGCATATCTGTTTTTCCCGCCGAAGTAATAAAATGTCGCAGAATTTTACAGACGTGCGCGACAGCCTTTAGATCAATCTCATCAAACCCAGTATCATCGCGGCCCGCACGCGCGTGGTGTAACTATTGCTTCAATCCGCCGACGTACGCAAAGCATAAGAGCTGCGGCGCTGCCGGCAAGTGCGCAATTACTATCAAAACCGCGCAGGGATTTGAAGTTACGCTCGCCTCGGCGAGCGTTGGAAATCAAAAATTAAAATTGAAAGAAGTTGATGCGAAAACTAACAGGGGTGTGGGGTTTTGTTCTGGTTGTGTTGTTGGCTGGATGTGGTGGGGGAGGCGGTGGTGGGGGAGGCGGTGGTGGGAGTGGCGATCCTGGGTCATCGACTCCGGCGAGCGGGGCAACGAGTTTCAGTCCGGTAGCACGTGCTTACGGCGACGCGTGGACGCGATCGATCACTGACACCAATATAACGAGTACAGCAGGTGTTACGTCAGGTACAACCACTACCACGACGGCGATATACACCGCAGACGGCATTAACGCCGATTCAACTTTTACGGTCGGTGTCACCGATTCTTCGCTGCGGGCAACAGACTCGGCCATGCTCGCGGCAGATGGCAGCACCTTGCAGGGCGGCGGATGTATCTATTCCCCGGCGCAGCAGTTCTATTCCTTTCCGCTTTCTGTCGGCAAGACCTGGGCCATCAACTACACC
>DASUGV010000489.1:0-2542 GCA_036273835.1 Rhodocyclaceae bacterium | reverse complement strand
TTCCTTGGGCAGGTCGGCCGGCGCCAAATTAACGGTGATGCGCCGCTGCGGGAATTCGAATTGGCACGTCAGCAGTGCAGCACGCACGCGATCGCGGGCTTCTTTGACTTCCGTATCGGGTAGGCCGACCAGCGAAATGCTGGGTAGTCCATTGCCGAGATGGACTTCGACCGTTACTTCCGGCGCGTCCATGCCGGACAAGGCACGGCTCTTGATTAAAGCGATTGACATGGCGCGCAGTCTAAACGAATGCGCGGCTTCAGCGTGAAAGTTGCCCGCATGTGCGGGCGACGAATGTCATGTCGCGCGTATTGATTTGCCGCCGAAAATTTATTGACGTGTCATCTCAGTACCGCCGATGCGTGCTTCCAAGGCAGCCACTTGCGCTTCCAGTTGTGCCAGACGCTCGCGCGTGCGCACCAGCACCTCGCGTTGAACCTCGAATTCTTCGCGTGTCACGAGTTCCAATTTGGAGAACGCACCAGCGGCAAGCGCCTTGATATTTTTCTCGATGTCTTTGGCCGGGCTGTTTGCAATCAGTTCAGACAGCTTGGCGTTGAAATCTTCGAATAACTTACTGTTGATTTGCATGGGAACGAACTCCTGTGAATCTCGATGACGTCGATTATCGCCCAATCGCAATGCGATAAGACATGTGGGCAGCAAAACCAGCAGACCACTCCAAGCTTTCAATTCCCTTATTCGCACCGACATGGTGCGCTGATCGCTATCTTGGAAAATAGATCACGCACTATTTTCAAGCATGAAATTTCCGTCGGAATGGCAGAAAGCGACATGCCATACGCCTTGAAACCACTGGCACGAATCCCGCTTAAAGGGTTCGCCCGTTTTCATTTCTTAAAAGGAGTTTGGCAATGCGTAAATCTCTTGTCGCAGCGTCTCTGATGTCAGTGGTCGTCGTTGCGCCGGCTTTTGCCGACGATGCGCCACCGCCGCCGCCCGTTACAGGCAATTTGACGTTGGCATCGGAGTACATCTATCGCGGTATCGCTCAGACCAACCGTAAACCCGCTGTGCAAGGTGGCATGGATTACGCCGCGCCTTACGGCTTTTATCTTGGCACCTGGGCTTCTAACATCAGCTGGTTGTCCGATGCATGCAGCGCCGGTTCGTCGTGCAATGGTCCCGTTAGCGCGCCGATGGAGTGGGATTTCTACGGCGGCTACAAGTTCGATGCAGGTCCTCTGAGTTTCGATTTTGGCGTGCTGAAGTATTACTACCCCGGTACTTTCCCAGCGGGTTTCGTCAATCCGGATACCTTGGAAGTTTATGGTGCGACCAGTTGGAAATTTATGTCATTCAAATATTCGCGTTCGGTGTCGGATCTGTTCGGCGCTGAATCCGTACAGACCGATGGCACACTCAAGGATTCCAAGGGCAGTCAATACTTCGACTTGTCCGCCAATCCGGATCTCGGCGCGGGCTTCACGTTGAACGCTCACATCGGCCGTCAATTGGTTGCCAATTTCCCCGGCGCTTCATACACCGATTGGAAACTGGGCGTAACAAAAGACGTGAAGAGCTGGAATGTGTCGCTCGCATATATCGGCACGAATGCCAATGGAGGCACGGGCGAGTTTTATCGTAGCGCGCTCAATCGCGATTTGGGTTCGGATCGCATTGTGGCCTCTATCGGTAAGACCTTCTAATTTCCTCTCATAACGGTGCGATGCCATTTGCATCGCACCTGACAAGGAGTTGCCATGAAATTTGTGACTGCAATCATCAAGCCGTTCAAGCTCGACGAAGTGCGCGAAGCGCTGTCGGCGATCGGCGTTCAAGGCGTTACCGTGACCGAAGTAAAAGGTTTCGGTCGTCAGAAGGGCCACACCGAGCTGTATCGCGGCGCGGAATACGTGGTCGACTTTTTACCCAAGGTCAAGATCGAGGTCGCCATTGCCGACGATCTGCTGGACCAGGTGATCGAAGCCATCGAGAAAGCCGCCAACACCGGCAAGATCGGCGACGGCAAGATCTTCGTGTTCGATTTACTACAAGCCATTCGCATCCGCACCGGTGAAACCGGCGGCGATGCGCTTTGATCTGGAAAGGGAGTCTAGAAAATGAAAAAACTATTCGCCATCTTCGTGACGGCGCTGACTCTTGGCCTGTCCGGCACGGCCAGCGCTCAAGACGCATCGGCGCCGGCCGTAGCGGCGTCCGCACCTGTCGCTGCCGCCACTGCAACGCCTACCGCCGCGGCAACTCCAGCAGCCGATGCTTCCGCACCGGTCGCGGCGCCGACGCCGAACAAAGGCGATGTCGCCTGGATGTTGACCTCCACGGCGCTCGTGTTGCTGATGTCCGTGCCGGCACTGGCACTGTTTTACGGCGGCCTGGTACGCACCAAGAATATGCTATCGGTATTGATGCAAGTGTTCGTGGTGTTCTCCTTGATTGTCGTGCTGTGGTGCATTTATGGCTACAGCCTTGCCTTCACGGAGGGCAGCGGTTCGCTTAGTGCATTTATCGGTGGCTTCAGCCGGCTCTTCCTCAATGGCACCTTCGATGCTGCAACGGG
>DASUGV010000488.1:0-6143 GCA_036273835.1 Rhodocyclaceae bacterium | reverse complement strand
CGTCCGACACATCGGGACAAAGACAATATCGGCAGCCACCAATCCCCATCGCCCTTTTACGCCGAACGAAATAAAGCGCAGAACGCAGCTCAATGACTATCTCGATACCTGCTCGGAGGATGAGCTTATTGAAGGGGTGTTGCTTCCGCTTTTTCGCCAGCTTGGATACCACAGAATTACGTCGGCCGGTCACAAGGACAAAGCACTCGAATACGGGAAAGATGTTTGGATGCGGTACGTTTTACCCACACAGCATGTTCTGTATTTCGGGCTTCAGGCGAAGAAGGGGAAGCTCGATGCCTCAGGGGTGAGCCGAGGTTCAAACGCCAATATCGCGGAGATACACAATCAAGCTCTGATGATGCTGGGGCACGAGATATTTGATCCAGAGACAAGCAAGAAAGTGTTGGTAGACCATGCATTCATCGTGGCTGGCGGAGAGATCACGAAGCAAGCTCGGAATTGGCTGGGCGGCAAGTTGGACGCCTCAAAGCGGAGTCAGGTGCTTTTCATGGATAGAGAGGACATCTTGAACCTGTACGTCACGAGCGCACTTCCTCTACCAAACGGCGCAACACCCCAGCCACTGCGTTCTGCCTTTGACGACGACATTCCTTTCTAAGTCTGCTTTCCTGTGAGGGTTCTGGCTTGTGATAATCGATTATTGTTCCCGTGCCATCAGTACGAAGAAACCGGAATGGGTAATTCTTGCTGAACGGCATGGTTGGACCCCTTCCCAAAAGGTATAGCTAGGCACACTCGTCACCCGCCACGCGCTGCTTCCGCTGCAACATGACCAGCAAGTGACGCAACGAACGTCTTGAAGCTTGTCATTTCTGACAGCTCAATACGTGCCAGAATTTGTCGCATCCCTAGGCGACGCCATAACGCAAGCAGTGGTGTAAAGCTGTTCTCGCACAAACCGCTGGCAAAGAACATCGTAACGGTTCAGGTACGACGCCCCTTGAAATTCAGGAAATACGGGGAAGTGAGGCGAAATGTCTCTTACAGGCCGCCGGGATTCTGGGGCGTCCTCCACCAGCATCATCCAGCCAACGAATGGGCGGGGATGTTTTCCAAATGTGCCTTCACGGTAGACTTCTGCTCTCCTCGGACCCCATCGAACAGAAGGAGATTTCGCTCTCCATCCCTGTACCTCCAACGATATTTCGGTCTTGCCGCCGCATCGCCGAAGCTATAATTGCCGCATGGTCGACACCCGGACACCGGAGCAGCGGCGACGGATCATGCAATCCGTCAAAACCAAGGACACAGGCCCGGAGCAAACAGTCCGGCAGGTTCTATTTGCTGCTGGGTACAGATATCGTCTGCACCGTCGCGATCTGCCGGGGTCGCCAGACATCGTGTTTCCCGGGCGTAAGAAGGCAATTTTTGTACATGGCTGCTTCTGGCATTGTCACGTCTGTGCCAAAGGCAAAGCGCCGAAGTCTCGCATGGAGTATTGGGGACCGAAACTCAATGCAAACCGCGCACGAGACAGCCGAAATCGCCATGACTTACAGTCATTGGGGTGGGACACTTTGGTGATATGGCAATGCGAATTGGCGGACACGGACAGACTTTTGGACCGCCTGACGCGCTTTGTGGACAGCCCTATAAATTCGATCGACACATCAAAAAGAAATCGTTAAACTTTATTCATGACGAATCGCCCAGCCTCCAGAAAAAAAGCCAATCCTCGCCCAATCGGAATAGACCTGTTTGCGGGAGCGGGCGGTCTGAGCCTAGGCTTCGAGCAAGCGGGCTTCGATGTCGTGGCAGCGGTGGAGATCGACCCGATTCACTGTGCGGCCCACAAATTCAATTTTCCTCAAACCGTGGTTGTTCCTCGTTCCGTTGCTGAACTCTCCGGTGAGGATATCCGGCGTGCTGCGGGCATTGGAGACCGGCCAATTGATTGCGTATTCGGCGGTCCGCCGTGTCAGGGCTTCTCCATGATCGGCCAGCGAATACTTCAAGATCCGCGCAACAGCCTTGTGATGGACTTCGTTCGGCTGGTTGCCGAGTTAGATGCCAAAACTTTCGTCTTTGAGAATGTAAAAGGACTTACGGTTGGCAAGCAACGCGCATTCCTGGATGAACTGGTCGAGGCGTTCGGATCTTTTGGCTATGAGGTGCGCTTGCCATGGCGTGTTCTGAACGCGGATATGTACGGTGTTCCCCAGCATCGCCAACGTTTGATCTTGTTCGGAGCAAAACAAGGCGTCGAATTGCCGGACTACCCCCTTGCCATCACCAATCCGGCTGATGGAGCTCGTCAAATGCTTGGCATCCCACTTGGGCCAAACTGCAAGGACGCATTGGGCGACCTTCCCGATGCTGAACATTTCGAGACGCTCTCCGATACCGACGCCGTAAAGACGACCGCTTTTAAAAAGCCTTCTGCGTACGCGGCGGAAATGCGATGCATGACAAGCAATGCTTGGCACTACGGTCAGGTGCGCGAGTGGAATCCAGGGGTACTGACTTCTAGTGCGCGAACAGTTCATACCGATATTTCAAAGAGTCGATTTGCGAGTACCGAACAGGGTGTCGTCGAGCCGATCAGTCGATTTTTCAAACTAGCACCGGATGGGTTGTCGAACACATTGCGGGCAGGCACAGACGGAGCAAGGGGAGCATTCACGAGTCCACGCCCAATCCATTTCAAGTATGCTCGGTGCATTACAGTTAGAGAGATGGCGCGACTTCATGGGTTCCCGGATTGGTTTCGGTTTCATGCCACCAAATGGCATGGAGCGCGCCAAATCGGTAATGCAGTTCCGCCGCCGCTGGGCCGCGCTGTAGCGAATAAAGTTATTGAAGCCTTGGGAGTTAAGCCAAAGAAGGCAAGTGGAAGCATAGAGCTTGGCGATCCTGCTTTGCTCTACATGGAAATGTCGGAAGCAGCCGAGCATTTTTGCGTCAAGAAGCCATCTTCAAAACGTGATCGAAAAAGCGGCGCGAAGAAGCGCAAGCAATCTGAAATTGAGGCCAGCCGTAAAAGGTTGCGTGTGGTTAATGGCTAGACCCGATCCTGCTGCAAACCGCTACCGAGTTCTCATTGAGCGAGTTTTCTCTGCTCACTGGAAGGAGGGTGTCACGGAATTCGAGTTTGCTCGCCAAGAAATTGAAACTGCCGCTGCGGACTTGGGAATTACTCTGCCTAAGAATATCGGCGATCTTATTTATGCATTTCGCTTTCGTGTTGCGTTGCCGGATTCAATTCGTGCTACTCAGGCCGAAGGATTGGAATGGGTTATTGAGGGGGCAGGCAAGGCGCTCTATCGCTTTCGTCTCGTGAAGATAACGCGAATTCTTCCAAGTGAAAATCTTGTAAGTATCGCAATTCCTGACGCCACCCCGGAGCTAATTCGCGCTTATGCGTTGGACGATGAGCAAGCGCTGCTCGCCATCGTTCGATACAACCGTCTGATCGATACGTTTCTAGGACTGACGACATACAGTCTTCAGAATCACCTTCGTACGACCGTGAAGGGCATCGGACAAATCGAAATCGATGAGTTGTATATCGGTCTCGATAAACACGGATGTCATTACGTTATCCCTGTTCAGGCAAAAGGCGGAAAGGATCAAATTGGCGTCGTGCAGACAGCTCAAGATCTTTCGTTTGCAGCGGAAAAATTTCCCGAAATGCGGTGCAGACCAATCGCGGCACAATTCATGACGGGAGGCGTTATCGCTCTGTTCGAGCTAACGCTGGACGATGCGCAGGTCAAGATCGTTGAAGAACGTCATTACCGTCTTGTACCTGCCAAAGACTTGGATCAACACGCCATTCGAGACTATCGTTCTTAGTCGGCATCACAATGCTGCGCTGAAATTATTTGTCATCTGCTACGCTGACTGTTCCAAACGCCCATGATGGCGTGAAAACCATGTCTTCAATCAGTCCGTTCCTGACCTCCTGAATCTTGGCGCGGCACACCCACGCGATTGCTTGCGTTACGGGCAGCTCGCAAGCAACGAATAGCTGACTCCATGTCCTCGCAGCAATCGCCATGAAAGAACTCAGGATAGGCTTGCCGCTCGTCCTCGCGAAACTCGTAGAACTCCCTGTCGCACAGGCCGATCATGTCGATGTAGCGAACATGCGCCCAGACAAGGGCGTTAAGCAGGCGGAGTTCAATGCCAATACGTACTGCTTGAATGCCCGGGCACGGCGTTTTCGTTAGTCACCGCAGTGGCCGCATCTATTCTGGATACCATATTGATCAGTTCGTGGAGCTCAGCGCTGATGAAGTCTAGTAACCGAATACCGTCTAACACTACAGTCCTGAGGATCGCTGCGAGCGGCGCTTGCAGTTTCCATCACTTGCTTCAGTCGCCCTTGCTTCCACACTCACCGTCTTCCCATGCTCATGCTCGATCCGCACATTGATTGGAATGGTTCAACGTTAACGGTGAGGTCTTCGTTAATACCAAAAATGCTCTGGCAGACAGCCTCTATCGATGCTTTCCTTGATGGAAAGTGCATTCTTAAAACTGGCGGAAAGCTAAACGTTATTGGCTCGCATAGCGCTCAATTTGAGCATGTAGGTCACACACGTGAAGCGACCTTGTCGTGGGGACTGCCAGGCTTTCGATCTTTCCCCATCGAGGTCAAGATAGATGGTCAATCCATTCTCAAGTCGCGCGTCTTCATTCGCAATTGGCCACTCGCTTATTGTCCGTGGATTGTATTCGCAGCTCTCGTCCTCTATGGCATATTCAAACAATGAGCCGGGCGACTAACTGCGACAGTCGAGAAGAGACGGTTATGGGATGGTGGTCATTTCGCTCACCGGCGGAGGCAATGTCAAAATACCGATCTATCTTGTTGATCGTGATGAAGCGATGCTTCGTTGCCTAAAAATAAAAATTAATAGTGGTGCGATAACTTATGACAGCAGATTTTAAGCTTCGCAAGCTTGTGAACGCATTGAGTAACACAAACAAACTGACACCTCAGGTGGGTGACGTGCCTGTGATCGGCGATGCGATTCTAGATGCCGTTGACGGTTACAGAAAAAAACATGGAGGACTGTGGGTTGGCGGCGTTGTCGAAATCACACACGACGGCGTGTCCTTTTCGGCTAACGCGCTCAACAAAGCAATTCACACCGGTACGTCAACAAAGCACATACCATTAAATAAGATTCGCTCTGTTCGATGGGAATTTGGTTGGCTCACAGGCATTGTTGTCATTGAATACGACAAGGGCGAATTTCGTTTCCGTTGCTTTGGAGCCAAAGGTGTCGTCAAACGTTTTTCTACTTACCTTGCTTCGCTCCAATTGCCAGGCCGACTATGAAAACATACAAACCATTTAGATTAGCCAGCCTATTCAGATCTTGCGCACTGTTTGGATTGGCGATTGCCATCGCCATGAATCTCGTCGCGTTGCTTTTCTTCAAGAGACCATCGGCCGTGTTTTTCTCTAGCAAGTGGTGGTCAGATTGGTTTCCGTCCTACATGATTTGGCTGACGTTTGCCATCATCGGCTTTTGCTGGCCCAAGCGAGATGGCACCAAAGCTGATAGCTAACTCAGCGCTCGTAGCGCTTCAGGCACTTCAATGTCATCTTCTCTGCATCTGATTTTAATGAGCACGATGAAATGGCATTTCAAACAGGGAGAGAAAAAACATGAAGCTCACCAAATTGCTCGTTGTACTCGCGCTGCTGAGTTCTTTGGTCGGCTGCGGTAAACCAGTTCCTCCTGAAAAATCTTCCTATGTGGGTGAATGGCAAGAAAAGACCATGTACTTGCTGATCACGCAGGACGGCTCAGTCCGATATAAGCGGCTGAAAGGTGGGGCAACCACCTCCGTTGAAGCGCCCCTCAAAGGCTTTAACGGAAACAACTTCGAAGTAGGCATCGGTCCCATGACGACCACCTTTGTTGTCAGCAAACCACCCTATCAAGAGGGAGACAAATGGAAGATGGTCGTCGACGACGTCGAGTTGGTGAAAACTGCAAACTGAATAAGTTTTCACAGTCGGACATGACAACGTCCTAACCCTTCCATTGCACTGAGTGATTGGGTCAGCCGGCCGTTGCCTCTCACATCAAACGTGAGCCCATGCCATGATTGAGGTATCAAAACCGCTGTACTGTTGTGACAGTGCGCGCAAACATCAC
>DASUGV010000487.1:0-10317 GCA_036273835.1 Rhodocyclaceae bacterium | reverse complement strand
CAGTCCTTCGATCTGGGCCTGGCGAGGTGGCCGCGTGCATAAGATAAAACGCGCGGTCGACATGGTGTTGTGCCTGTTTCCTTTCGAGCCTGCCTTGTACGAAAAGCACGGCGTGCCGGCCAGCTATGTGGGCCATCCGCTGGCGGATGTGTTTGCGCTGCAGCCCAATCGTGAAGCGATGCGCGAATCATTGCAAATCGATCAGGATGAAATCATCGTAGCATTGTTGCCTGGCAGTCGCGAAGGCGAGGTCAGCCGCATGGCCGACAGCTTCGTGGCAACCGCGCAGCTCCTGCACGAGCGGCGCCCAGGCATTCGCTTTCTCGCGCCGCTGGTGACGCGCGAGACGCGCTTGCTTTTCGAGGGAGCAATTTATCGCGCGGAAGCGTTCGAGGTGCCCATCACGCTGATGTTCGGCCATGCAGACCAAGCGATGATCGCCGCGGATGCCGTGCTGGTTGCGAGTGGCACCGCGACGCTCGAAGCCGCGTTACTCAAACGTCCTATGGTAATTGCATATAAGCTCGCGAGGCTGTCGCACTTCATCATGAAGCGCCTTGCCTATCTGCCTTATGTGGGGCTGCCGAACATTCTGGCGGGAGAGTTTCTGGTACCCGAATTCATCCAGGATGCTGCGACGCCAGAAGCGCTCGCCGGTGCGCTCGAACGTTGGCTGGATGACAAGGCCGGACGCGAAAAACTGGTTGAGCAATTTGCCGGTATTCATCTCAGCTTGCGACAAAATCATGCCGAGAAAGCCGCACAAGCGCTGCTGCCCTTATTGAAAGAATATGCTTGATGGATACGTCTATTGCATTGATCTGCGGCGTCGATGAGGCCGGCCGGGGACCGTTGTGCGGCCCTGTTGTCGCGGCTGCTGTTATTCTCGATCCGGCCAAACCTATCGTTGGCTTGGCCGATTCGAAAACGTTGACTGCCAAGACGCGTGAACGCCTGGCTAAATTGATCTATCGCGACGCACTGGCATGGGCGATTGCGGAAGCATCGGTCGAAGAGATCGACCGCCTCAATATTTTGCATGCCACCATGCTGGCGATGCAGCGTGCCGTGAACGCATTGACGATACGTCCTCATGAAGTGCTAGTGGATGGCAACCGTGTGCCGCATTTGTCCGAACCTGCACGTGCGATCGTACAAGGCGACGCGACGGAAGCTGCGATCTCTGCCGCTTCGATTCTCGCCAAGACGCATCGCGACTATTTGTTGGTGCAGCTCGATATCCGTTATCCGGCTTATGGTTTTGCGCAGCACAAAGGCTATGCAACGGCGGAACACCTGCGTGTGCTGGCTGAGTTAGGTCCTACACCGGTGCATAGACAGAGCTTCGCGCCGGTCAGAATTGCGAGTGCTCAGATTCCGTTGCTATGAAGTGCATTGCGTCGCGCGATAACCCGACTTTCAAGCATCTTCGCGCGTTGGCTGACGATGGGCGTTATCGTCGAGATCAGCAAGCAACGATATTGGACGGCCCCCACCTTGTGCAAGGCGCACTGGCGTATGCCATACGAGTACGACATGTGGCAGTGACGAAACATGCTCTGGCCAATCGTGAGATTGCAGCCATTGTCGAAGCGGCTGCGCAGACTTCGTGCGAAATATTGGAACTGCCGGCATCCTTGTTGCGTTCGATCAGTCCGGTGGAGTCGCCCAGTGGCATCATTGCCGAAATTGATATACCCGAACCGTCTTCGGCAATATCTGATCGCGAAGATCTGTTGGTACTTGCCGGTGTTCAAGATGCGGGCAATCTCGGAACCTTGCTCAGAACAGCTGCGGCAGCCGGGTGTCGCCACGTATGGCTGAGCCTGGATTGCGCACAGGCTTGGTCACCTAAAGTATTGCGAGCGGGGATGGGAGCGCACTTCGTGATTCAGATAGAGGAACAAGCCGATCTGCGCGCGATGCTAGATGAATATTCCGGACAGGTCATTGCAACGGCGTTATCCACGAATGCGATGGATATCTACCAAACCGATTTAAGGTCACCCACAGCTTGGTTGTTCGGCGCAGAAGGACAAGGCTTGTCAGCGGAAATGATGGCATTGGCGGACCGTTTGGTGCGGATTCCCATGCCTGGCGGTATGGAATCGCTGAACGTAGCCGCGTCTGCCGCAGTATGTTTGTTCGAACAACTGCGTCAGCGCCGCTGAACTTCGGAGTACGATACATCGCCGTTGCCGCACTATCAGTTCAAAAAGGGGATTTGAATGGAAAGCCTGTTCGTTGCAGTTGCGTTTCTGGTATTCGTACTCGTCACCATCGCCAAGGGCGTGCGCATCGTTCCGCAAGGCGAGGAGTGGATAGTGGAGCGGCTGGGCAAGTACCTGCGTTTGCTTCCGCCTGGACTGAGCATACTTGTTCCGTATCTTGATCAGGTCAGCTACAAGGTCATTACCAAGGACATCATTCTCGATGTGCCGGAGCAGGAAGTCATTACGCGCGACAATGCCGTGATTCTTACCAACGCGATCGCCTTCATCAAGGTGACGGATCCGGTCAAGGCTGTTTATGGTGTAACGAATTTTACCGAGGCGATTCGCAATCTCGTTACGACAACCTTGCGCTCCATCGTGGGCGAAATGGAGTTGGACGAAGCATTGTCTTCACGCGACAAAATCAAGGCACGTTTGCGCGAGAGCATTTCCGACGAGGCGCTGGACTGGGGCATCAATATCAAGACGGTCGAGATACAGGACATCAAACCGTCAGAGTCGATGCAGAAGGCGATGGAATTGCAAGCGGCTGCCGAACGCGAACGGAAAGCCGCGGTGACGCGCGCCGAAGGCGAGAAGCAGTCAGCGATTTTGCAAGCCGATGCGCGTCTGGAATCGGCCAAGCGCGACGCGAATGCGCAGGTTGCGCTGGCGACTGCCTCGGCCGAGGCGATCCGCCGCGTCAGCGAAGCGGTCGGTACGTCGACGGCGCCAGCGCTCTATTTGCTTGGTGAGCGCTACATCAAGTCGATGGAAAAACTAGGAGAGTCGGCCAATAGCAAGATCGTCGTATTGCCGGGCGATTTGCAAGAAGCGCTGCGACGCGCAACGGGTACGCCGAAGGTCTGATATTTGGCGTAGTGCGGCGGGGATTATTTGTCGCGCATGAGTCGCGCTTTTTCGCGATTCCAGTCGCGCTCTTTTTCGCTCTCGCGTTTGTCATAATGCTTCTTGCCTTTGGCCAGCGCGATTTCGGTTTTGATGCGACCCTTGCTGTAATGCAAGTCGAGCGGCACGAGGGTGAAACCGGCGCGTTCCACTTTACCGATCAAGCGGCTGATTTCCCCGGCGTTGAGCAGCAGTTTGCGCGTGCGCACGGGATCAGGCCGAATATGCGTGGAAGCGGCGAGCAACGGGCTGATGTGCATGCCGATGATGAATACTTCTTCGCCGCGCAAGATGACGTAAGCTTCCTTGATGTTGGCGCGGCCCGCGCGAATGGCTTTCACTTCCCAGCCTTCGAGCACCATGCCGGCTTCGAAGCGTTCTTCAATGAAGAATTCGTGAAATGCCTTGCGATTATCGATAATGCTCATTATTTTTTTGTTCCGTCATGCGAGGAACAGTGTTTGCCAGTCAGCCAGGATTTCAATTTTACCAGTGCTGCAGCAAGTAACCCGAATTTGAATATTCGAAATGTCCAGGCGTCATGGCTGAAGTCAGAAAGGTCGTGTTGATCGAGCACACGCCGCAGCAGATGTTTGCGCTGGTCGATGGGGTCGAGGACTATCCGCGTTTCCTGCCCTGGTGTGGTGGTACGAAGGTTTTAGAGCGCACGGACACGCTGACAATCGCAACGCTTGCTGTCAGCTATCACGGTATCCGTTCGCAGTTCACGACCGAAAATACCAAGGAAGCACCTCGTCTGATGCGATTGCGTTTACGCGAAGGACCCTTTCGTCAACTCGAAGGCGAGTGGCATTTCCTGCCGCTGGGCGACACAGCCTGCAAGATCGAATTTCGTTTGCAGTACGAATTCGCCAACAAGCTGCTGGAAAAAGTATTGGGCCCCGTTTTCAATCATATCGCCAACACGTTTGTCGACGCTTTCGTCAAACGTGCCGATCAAATCCATGCGGGAGTTTCGCGATGAGCGACAGCCTGAATATCGAAGTCTGTTATGCCATGCCGCATAAGCAGGAGCTGTTGCGGCTCAGCTTGCCCGTAGGTTGCACGGTCCAGCGGGCAATCGAAGCATCGGGTCTGTTGCAGAAGTATCGCGATATCGATCTTGCTACGAATAAGGTTGGTGTCTTTGGCAAGCTGACCAAATTGGACGCTGTACTCAGAGATCGAGACCGGGTGGAAATTTACCGGCCTTTGCTCGCCGACCCGAAAGAGGTGCGCCGCCGGCGAGCAGAAGAGGGCAAAGTCATGAAGAAAGGTGGCGGGGATTTACCTGCCACAGGATGATCGAATGTCTTACTTGCAGTCCTTGGCAAGCTGGTCGCGCAATTTATCGCCCTCGCGTTTGCGCTCGTCGTCGCCGAATATTTCCATTTCGCCCTTGTCGTTGGTTTTACCGATGCGCGCACCGGATTCCACGGCAGTGAGCTGACGTTTCACGTCGTTGCAATAACTTTCTTTCTGCTGCTTGCGAGCATCTTCTTCTTTTTGTTTGGCAGCCTTGTCGGCTTGATCGGCAAGGCGTTGACGGAACTCGAGATCTTTCTCGGCCATCGATTTGGGTGCGGGCGGCGCAGCCTTCGCGTCGGATTGCACAGCGGTTGGCTGCTCGGCTACGGCTCTGGCATGAGTGGGCTTGGCATCTACGCCGGGCGGAGGCTGATCGGAATATTGCACGTGGCCGTTGGCATCTTTCCAAGTATAAATCTCTGCGCTTGCTGGCGCCGCCAACGAAGCCGCGATGAGGCTTGGCGCAAGGATTATTAGGCATTGTTTCAACATTTACACAACCTCCAACTAAGAACCGATCGAGTACGAGGATTTTGCGGAGCCCCGGTGCGACCCGTATAATACGTGTTTGCAGGGAAGGATTATAGATATGCGGTTGATCCAGAAGGCGCTAACGTTCGACGACGTTCTGCTCGTTCCCGCCCATTCCGATGTTTTACCTCGCGACGTAAATCTTGCGTCGCGTTTGACGCGCACTATCCAGCTCAATATTCCGCTCGTATCCTCCGCGATGGATACGGTGACCGAGTCGCGCCTTGCGATTGCTCTGGCCCAGGAAGGCGGCATTGGCATCATCCATAAAAATTTTCCCGCCAAGCAGCAGGCGCAGGAAGTGGCCAAGGTCAAGCGCTTCGAGTCCGGCGTGCTGCGCGATCCGATTACCATTCCACCCAGCATGTCGGTACGAGAAGTACTCGTCCTGACGCGCCAGCACAAGATCTCCGGCTTGCCGGTCGTCGATGGTCGCCGAGTGGTGGGTATCGTCACCAATCGCGACCTGCGCTTCGAAACGAATCTCGATCAACCCGTTGCCAACATCATGACGCAGCGCGATCGGCTGGTGACCGTCAAAGAAGGCACCAGCACCGACGAAGCCAAGGCGCTCATGCACAAACATCGCCTGGAGCGCGTGCTGGTACTCAACGACAAGGGCGAACTCTATGGTCTGATTACCGTCAAGGACATTCTTAAATCCACTGAACATCCGCTTGCCGCCAAAGATCAGCAAGGCCGTTTGCGTGTCGGCGCGGCCATCGGCGTCGGCGAAGGAACCGAAGAGCGAGCCGAGCTGCTGGCGGATGCAGGCGTGGATGTGATCGTCGTCGACACCGCGCATGGCCACGCGCAAGGCGTGCTGGATCGTGTGCGCTGGGTGAAGAAAAGTTTTCCGAAAGTCGAAGTCATCGGCGGCAACATTGCGACCGGTGATGCGGCGCGTGCATTGGTCGATGTTGGCGCGGATGCGGTCAAGGTCGGCATCGGACCAGGCTCGATATGCACAACGCGTATCGTTGCCGGCGTGGGCGTGCCACAGATCACGGCTATCGACAATGTTGCTCAGGCGCTGATCAAGAGCGATGTGCCCTTGATCGCCGATGGCGGCATTCGTTATTCCGGCGACATTTCCAAGGCGATCGCTGCAGGTGCGCATTGCGTCATGCTGGGCGGTTTGTTCGCCGGTACCGAAGAGGCGCCGGGCGAGACGGTGCTTTTCCAGGGACGCTCTTATAAGTCCTATCGCGGCATGGGCTCGCTGGGCGCGATGCAACAAGGCGCGGCCGATCGTTATTTCCAGGACGCTGAAATGAATGCCGACAAGCTGGTGCCGGAAGGTATCGAGGGTCGCGTGGCATACAAAGGCCCGGTTGCTGTTGTCATTCACCAGCTCATGGGCGGATTACGTGCCTCGATGGGGTATGTCGGTTGCCACAGCATCGACGATATGCGTTCGCGCGGGGCGTTTGTCGAAATCACATCGGCGGGCATGCGAGAGTCGCACGTTCATGACGTGCAGATCACGAAAGAAGCACCCAACTACCATGTCGATTGAAACCTGATGCCTGCATAGCGAATGATGACGGCCGGCCGATGCTGGCCGTCTTGTTTTTGTACTTGAATCGTCCTCGGCAACTATTCCAACGTCATGCACGACAAAATTCTCATTCTTGATTTCGGTTCCCAGGTTACGCAATTGATTGCGCGCCGCGTGCGCGAAGCGCATGTGTTTTGCGAGATTCACCCCAACGATGTCAGCGATGATTTCATCCGAAAGTTTGCGCCGAAAGGCATCATCTTGTCGGGCAGCCACGCCAGCACCTACGAAGACCACGAACTACGCGCACCGCAGGCCGTGTGGGACATCGGCGTGCCGGTGCTCGGAATTTGCTATGGCATGTTCACCATGGCGGTGCAACAGGGCGGCAAGGTCGAGGCAAGCGATCATCGCGAGTTCGGTTATGCCGAGGTCCGGGCGCATGGTCACACCGGGCTATTGCAAGGCATCGAAGATTTCGTCACACCCGAAGGCCATGGCATGCTCAAAGTTTGGATGAGCCATGGCGACAAGGTGACCGAACTGCCGCCAGGATTCAAACTCATGGCCTCGACGCCGAGCTGTCCCATAGCGGGGATGGCGGATGAGGCGCGAGCTTATTACGCGGTGCAGTTTCACCCGGAGGTGACGCACACCGTCAAAGGTCGCGAGTTGCTCGAGCGGTTCGTGCTCGACATCGCGCGGGCGAAACCCGACTGGGTGATGGGTGACTACATTGCCGAGGCCGTCGCGCGCATTCGCGATCAAGTCGGCGATGAGGAAGTGATTCTCGGCCTCAGCGGCGGAGTGGATTCGAGTGTCGCTGCTGCGCTGATTCATCGCGCCATCGGCGATCAGTTGACGTGCGTGTTTGTCGACCACGGTTTGCTGCGTCTGAACGAAGGGCGACTCGTGATGGATATGTTCGCGGGCCGCTTGCATGCCAAGGTCATACATGTTGACGCGAGCGAACAGTTCCTCGGCCATCTTTCGGGCATCACCGATCCCGAAGCGAAACGGAAGATCATTGGCCGGGAATTCGTCGAAGTGTTCCAGGCCGAAGCGAGAAAACTGAAACAGGCCAAATGGCTGGCGCAAGGCACGATCTATCCGGACGTGGTCGAGAGCGGCGGCACCAAGACAAAAAAAGCCACCTCGATCAAGAGCCATCACAATGTCGGCGGCCTGCCTGCGACGCTCGGTTTGAAGCTGCTCGAGCCGCTGCGCGAGCTGTTCAAAGATGAAGTGCGGGAACTAGGCGTCGCGCTGGGCTTGCCTCCAGCAATGGTGTATCGCCATCCATTCCCCGGACCGGGCTTGGGCGTTCGCATCTTGGGCGAAGTCAAAAAAGAATATGCGGATTTATTGCGCCGCGCAGATGCCATTTTCATAGAAGAGTTGAACAATACGATTGACGTGGATTCCGGCAAGAGCTGGTACGAACTGACCAGCCAGGCGTTCGCGGTTTTCCTGCCAGTCAAGAGCGTAGGTGTAATGGGCGATGGTCGCACCTATGAATGGGTCGTCGCGTTGCGCGCCGTGCAGACACAGGATTTCATGACGGCGCATTGGGCGCATTTACCGCATGCCTTGCTTGGCCGCGTATCCAATCGCATCATCAACGAAGTGCGCGGTATCAACCGCGTCGTCTACGATGTTTCTGGCAAGCCGCCGGCGACTATCGAGTGGGAATGAAAAAAGTACTTCAAAGTGACCAATTCACTTTCCCGTTCAATTTGGTTTTCATGCTATAAGCATAATCCGGCCGCCAGGCTGCGGCTTTTCTGTTTTCCCTATGGTGGAGGCAATGCTTCGGCCTTCCAATCGTGGCCCGCTTTTTTTTCCGGCAATATTGAAGTCTGGGGTGCCTTACTGCCGGGAAGAGGGCCGCGCTTGAGCGAAAAACCGTTCAACAGCTTGAGGCCGTTGATACGAGGATTGAAGGAAGGGATCGCACCTTTCTCGGAGAAGCCGTTCGTTTTCTTTGGACACAGCATGGGCGCCTTGCTCTGCCTAGAACTGACGCGCGAATTACAGGCATGCGATTTGACATTACCGTCGCATGTATTTTTTTCCGGCCATCGTCCTCCCCATATCCGCAGAATGCTACCGTCATTGCATACGCTTTCTGATGTCGAACTGATTCAGGCGCTGAAGGATCTCAATGGCACGCCGCAGGAGATATTGGAGAACAAGGAGATGATGGAATTGGCGCTGCCCGTGCTTCGATCTGATATGGAGATATGCGAAACGTATATGTCTAACGCGGACACGAAACTGAAGTGCCCCATCTCGGTATTCGGTGGTTTGCAAGACAAGGAGGCGATGCGCGAGCAGCTCGACGAATGGCGCGCTTATACGGATAGCGCCTTTTCGCTGCAAATGTTTCCCGGCGATCATTTCTTTTTGACTTCGGCCCGCGCTTTGGTCACGCAGCAGATTGCCAAGAAACTCGAACGCATCGTAATGGAACTTTAGGTCATGAGCCCCGACTCGGCATGGCAAAAATTATCCTTGCCTCCTGTCCTGGCCGATGACGAAATTCATGTGCTGCGCGCATCGCTGGAATGGCCCGACGTTGGGATGGCAGCACTCGAGCGAGTGTTGACGGAGGAAGAGCGGGCGAGGGCGGAACGCTATCATTTCAAAAAAGATCGCGATCGGTTCGTTGTGGCGAGAGGTATGTTGCGATACCTTTTGGGCCACTACCTGAAGTGCTCTCCGGCTGAGGTGCGATTCTTTTATAGTCAATACGGTAAACCGTCCCTGGCGTGGCCGGATTTGCCAGCGTTTCAATTCAATCTTTCTCATTCCCACTCGCTGGTGCTTTATGCGTTTACGATTGGTCGCCAGTTGGGCATCGATATCGAACGCGTGAGGCAGGATATTGATGTTCCGGGGATCGCCCGACATACTTTTTCAGAAGCGGAGAGGAAGGTGTTGGCCTCCGTGACGGCGGAATCAAAAGTCGATGTGTTCTTCGATTGCTGGACGCGCAAGGAAGCGTACGTCAAGGCGAGAGGCGAAGGTATGCATTTTGGATTGAGCAGCTTTGATGTTTCCTTGCATCCGCAGGATGCGCCAGCGCTGCTGCGTGTAAAGGACAACGATGAAGAAGCTTCGCGCTGGTCGTTCCGCAGCCTGAATCCGCATCCTGGCTACAAGGCATGTCTCGCCGCGGAAGGGCATACCTGGCGGCTGAAGTGCTGGCATCTTGACGAGGCCGATAGCGGATTTCTGTTTTGATCGGAAGGTATGCCAAAGGAATAGAACTTGGAACAGACATCCGGAAAATTGCCCAGGGTTTGTTTTGCTACCATCGAATATCCACCTGACTGGGGTGGTGTGTCGAAGTCCGCGCAGCGGATCGTCAAGATGCTCGTCGAAGGCGGCTTCGAGGTACATGTCTTTGTCCCTACCGATACTCAGGAAGAGGGGGCGGGCGAAATCGAGCCGATCGCGGTGGATGGAATTTCTTTGTACAGAATTCCGACGAGCAGGGATTTCTCGCCGTCTTCCGTGCTGTCGTTTTTCAAAGCGATCGATCAAGCCAACAAGGCGCTGTCGTTCGATATTTTTCATGGCTTCTATCTGCCGATGGCACATCCGTGCCTGCCTGTTGCCGCCAAAGCAAAGCGGCCGGTGATCGCGAGCATTCGTGGAGACGACGGTGTCGTGTTGCTGAGAGGCGACACGGCTTCCGCGATGAGCAAGATACTCAGGGAAGCAGCCTGGATAACATCCGTCAGTGGAGACAGTCTTTTGCGCGCCAATGCGCTGGTCAACATTTCCAGGAAATCATCGTTCATTCCCAATTCGATCCGGGCAGGAGATGGGCCGCAATGGCAGATGACG
>DASUGV010000486.1:0-7243 GCA_036273835.1 Rhodocyclaceae bacterium | reverse complement strand
TGTCCGTCCCCTCAAAACGCCTGCATCTCGTTGCCATCACGTGGCCGATTTTTGTCGAAAATCTTTTGATGGCATTGATAGGCGTAGTCGGTTTGTGGCTGGCGAGCCGCCTGTCTGACGGCGCAGTGGGCGCACTCGGTCTGGCCAACCAGATTCTCGGCGCATTCCAGATTCTGTTTCGTGTCGTGAGCATCGGTACCAGCGTGGTCGTGACCCAACATCACGGCGGTGGCGATCATCCCGGTGCGGAGCAGGTAGCCAAAGCGGGCTTGGCGGCGGCGGTGTGGGTGGGCATCGGCACCTTGCTGATCGTCAGTCTTGGTGCGGCACAAATTCTGGCCCTCCTGCATCTGCCGAAAGATCTGTATCCCATCACGCTGCCGTACACCGTGGCGTTGGGATTCGCACTGGCGATCGATTCGATCACGATGACGATGATCGCGGTGCTGCGCGCCAATACCTTTACGCGCGATTCGATGCGCATCGTATTGGCGATGAACGTGGTGCAGATTGCTGCCAGCTTCCCGCTGATGTTCGGCTTCGCCAAGCTGCCGGCAATGGGATTGCTGGGCATGGGCCTGGCGATGGTGTTGTCGCGCATGTTCGCGCTTGGGTTGCTGTGGCGGGCATGGCGCAATCGCCTGCGTATGACATTGGCGTTGCCGGAGTGGTTTCGCCTGCGCCGTTTGCCGTTGGCAAGCATTCTGCATATCGGCTTGCCCGGCGCCGGCGAAAAGGTTGCATACCGCGTGAGTTTCATCATGACTGTCGCCATGGTGGCGAGCATGGGCGCTGTGCCGCTGGCAACGCATGCTTACGTGTGGCAAGCGGTGCAAGTGGTGACGCTATTTTGCAATTCGACGGGCTTTGGCACCGAGATTGTCGTTGGCCATCTTATCGGCGCGGGTAAGTTGAATGATGCCAATCGGATAATGTGGCGCGCAACAATCTGGAGCCTTGCGGCGATGATTGCTTGTGCGATAGCGAGCTACTTCATTACGCCACTGGCCGTAGCGCACGCGACGAGCGATCCGCAAATTCTGGCACTCGTGACGACCATCGTCTTCATCGAACTATTCCTCGAACCGGGACGGACTTTCAACGTGGTGGTTGCGAGCGGATTGCGCGCTTCGGGTGACGCGCGTTTTCCCGTGAAGGTCAGCGCGGTATCCGTGTTCGTATTCGGCGCCGGTTTGGGTTGGCTGCTGGGTGTGCATTTCGGTATGGGTCTGCCGGGCGTCTGGATTGGCTATGCGGCCGATGAATGGGTGCGTGGACTGGCAGTGACTGCGCGCTGGATATGGCTCGGCTGGGTGCCTCATGCACGACGTGCGCATCGGCGAATCCGGGTTCAACGGAGCGGGCGCGCACTCATGAAAAATGCAGCGGCTTGCGAATAAAGTGAGCGCCGCAAACGTGCCGCTGACGTCGTGCCTTCGACATGACAAATGAATTTTGTACGCTTACTTCTGCAAGGCATCCTTGGCCGCGTCCTTTGCCTTGACCGCGCCTTCTTTCACGTCTTTGCCGACCGCCTTGGCGGCTTCCTTGACTTCGTGTGCCGCGTCCCGGGTCGCCTCAACGGCCTTATCCATGGTGTCGGTCGTGGTAGTCGCCGCCGATTGGGCCGTGTCGACGACCGAGGTGGCGGCCGACTGCGCCGTATCGACGACTGCCGATACAGCGGATTGCGTATCGCTGGCCATGGCGTGGCCAATACCCGCCGCCGCCGATTGAGCGGTGTCGACGGCCTGGCCCACGGCGGTGCCGGCGTCCTTGGTGGCTTCTTCGGTTTTGCTGCAGGCGATGAGGCAGGTGGTGGAAAACAAAGCGATCAAAAAAGCACGTTGCATGATGCTGGCCTCCAATATTCGAGTTATGAGCAAGAGAAGCATTGCGTGGCTATCGCGTGCATGTTGACGCCAACGGAGCGAAGCCGTCCATGGCGGCATGAGAGAATGCCGGGGTTCGAGATGGATTTTTGTATGAATCCAACACTTCAGGCCATCTTTTGACTCGGCAAGCAGGCACCAAAATCCAGGTGAGCGCTGGTAGGGCGCCGCGAGAAGCCTCCGGTATCATACGTTCTCTACCTCCTTCGGCGGCATGCAAGGTGCTTTACCCCAATCTGCAAGGTTATGCAAATGGAATTTATGGCGCAATTTTTCAACATCGTTCTACATCTGGACACCTACCTCGTAGCGTTAGTCGCGCAATATGGCGTTTGGATATACGCCATACTTTTCCTGGTTATTTTTTGTGAAACGGGCCTGGTGGTCGCGCCTTTTTTGCCGGGCGATTCGCTGCTTTTCGTGGTCGGTGCGTTAGCGGCCGCTGGCGGACTGGACATCGCCGTGCTGTGCGGCAGTTTGCTGGCCGCTGCGGTGCTCGGCGACAACCTGAACTACGGCATCGGTCGTGTAGTGGGCAGACGCGTGTTCGGATGGGAGCAGTCGCGATTCTTCAACCGTGCGGCATTCGACAAGACCCACGCATTTTTCGAACGACATGGCGGCAAGACCATCATCATTGCGCGCTTCTTACCGTTGCTGCGCAGCTTCTCGCCTTTTGTGGCAGGTGTGGCGCGCATGAACTACCGCCATTTCCTGCCGATGGACATTCTCGGCGGCGCACTGTGGATTTTCTCGCTGACATCGGCGGGCTATTTTTTCGGCAACGTTCCAGTGATCAAAAATAATCTGACGCTAGTGATTGTCTGCATTATTGCTCTGTCACTAATGCCGCTTGCCGTGGCATGGCTGCGCAGCCGTCAGCAAACCAAGGTGGCGTGACAGGCCATAAATACATGAAGAACATTGTCATTTTGATTTCGGGTCGTGGCAGCAACATGGTCGCCATTGTGGATGCTGTCCAGCAAGCAACCATTGCCGATGCGCGCATCGCCGCAGTTGTCGCCAACAAATCCAATGCTACGGGTCTGGACTTTGCACGCGAACGTGGCATCGCGACAGCGATCGTCGATCACAAGGCTTATCCTAGCCGGGAAGAATTCGATGCGAAGCTGTCCGCGGTCATCGATACCTACAAACCGGATTTAGTGGTGCTGGCTGGATTCATGCGCGTGCTTACGCCGGGGTTCGTGAAGCACTACGAAGGCCGGCTCATCAATATTCACCCGTCATTATTGCCGGCATTTCCGGGATTGCACACGCATGCAAATGCGCTAGCATCGGGCGTGAAATTGCATGGTGCAACAGTGCATTTTGTTACTGCGGAGCTAGACTGCGGTCCGATCGTCATTCAGGCGGCTGTGCCTGTGCGCGATGACGATGACGAAGCTGCGCTTGCTGCTCGTGTGCTGGCGCAAGAACATCGCATTTATCCGCAGGCAATCGAATGGATCGTCTCGGGTCGTGCGCGCCTGGAAGGGGGACGTGTGTTGCTGGAGGATGCCGCTGACTGTCCGGATGGCTGGTGTGCGCCGCCGCTGGACCAAAAGTAGGTGCCACGTTCGTGCGTTCCAGGGACACGCTGGCATTGGCTTTCGCTGTTTCATGCTTATTGCATATTGCCGCGGTGGCGACGTCTGGCTGGCAATCGTCTGACAGCGAAGAGCAAAAAACACCGCCGCTCGAGGCACATCTGTTACAGCTTCCCACCGGTGTTCCACAGCCTGTAGAAGCGAAGCGCCAGATACGCAAACCGCATAAATCCAAACCAAAACTTAAATCTGCTCCAGCGCTTGAATCACCATTACCAGACACACCTGTTGTACAACTGCCGCCTTCGGCAGAAATTCCGTCTCCGCCTGAGCCGCTTGCCTCTCAACCTGTAGCGTCCGAGTCCGAGCCGCTGGCGTCTGCCTCGGAACCTACGGCTGAATCGTCACCGATTTCCGAATCGGAACCAGTGGTATCTCAGCAAAGCGCACCGGAGGTTTCAAATACGCCGGACGCCGGAAAAGCATCGGCTGCTATGCCGGCGACAGGCACATCGGGCGAATTGGCGCCGATTGTTTCGTCATCGGCTCTTGCCGATTGGCCGGCACAGGGCTGCATCAAATATGCGCTCAAGGCACGATATGGCATTCTGAACGGCGAATATGGGCAGGCGGAACAATGCTGGCAGCATGACAAACAGCGCTATTCCGTGACGCTGGGCGGGGTGGCGGCGGTACTTTGGAAACAATTCAGGATCGAACAGGAATCGCACGGCCGTATTGTCAATGGCATATTGGTTGCCGACGTATTTCGGGAAAAAAATGACAATAAGGATTATGAAACCGTGTTCGACAACGTCGGTGGCAAAGTCAGACAGAGCCGCAATGGCGAGACGCGCGAGGTGCTCACCGGTGGCGTGGCGCTCGACATGCTGTCGCTGATGCACCTCCTGTCCATGCAGCCAGACTACGTGGATGCGTTCGACATGTTCGTGGTTGCCTCTCGCGGCACGGTCAATCGTGTGACGGTGATGCAAGGTCCGATACAATCCATCGCGCTACCGGCCGGCGATTTCATCGCGCGCCAGTTTCATGCCGAAGCACGTAACGGGGAATTGAAAATTGATGTGTGGATTGCCAGGACTTTGCGCAATGCTCCTGTACGATTCCGCATTGACAACAAAGGCGACATCGTCGACTTCCAAGCGACCGACATTACGCTGGACGGCCAGAGTCTCGCGCACCGTCCGGATTCTGCGATCGCTCCACCTGCTTCATCTTCAGAATAAATAGACGACATGGCAGTTCAAATTACTCCCGAACAACTCGACGCCGCGGGTCAGGCGCTGGGTGAAGTACTCAAATTCCACCAACCGGCCGACAGCGTTTTGTCGAATTTTTTTCGTGAAGAAAAAAAGCTCGGCGCGCGCGATCGGACGTTCGTTGCCGATGCAACATACGGTGTGCTGCGAAATTTGCGTCGCGTGCAGCTGGCGACTGGGCAAGCGGTGGGGGCTCGTAAGTTGATATTGGCGTGGCTCACGCGATTCGAAGGTTATTCGCTGCGTCAACTCGAGCCCTTGCTTTCGGGCGGCGAGCGCGAATGGCTGGCTGCGCAGAAAGCCGAGGTTGCGCGCCCACTGACCGTTGCGGAACGCTGCGATATGCCGGATTGGTTGGCGCAACGTTTGGTTGCGCAGCGCGGCGAGGAAGCGACATTGAAGCTGTCCGACGCGCTCAATAAATCTGCGCCGCTCGATATTCGCGTCAATCCGCTCAAGGGCGAGCGCGACGCGGTGCTGACGCATTTTCTCGCGCATAACATCGAAGCAATACCGGGCAATTATTCGCCGTTGGCGATCCGCTTATCCAATAAGCATGCATTGCAACGTCATCCGTTATTTATTAATGGCGTCATCGAAGTGCAGGACGAAGGCAGTCAGTTGCTGGCTTTTCTCGTGGCACCTAAACGCGGTGAAATGATCGCCGACTTCTGCGCGGGAGCAGGCGGCAAAACTTTATTGCTCGGCGGCCTGATGCGATCGACAGGTCGACTCTATGCATTTGACGTGTCCGAGAAGCGCCTCGCCAAACTCAAGCCGCGTCTGGCTCGTTCGGGTTTGTCCAATGTTCATCCGGCCGCGATCGCCCACGAAAATGACGCTCGCATTAAGCGTCTGGCGGGCAAGATGGATCGTGTGCTGGTCGATGCGCCCTGCAGCGGCTTCGGTACGTTACGCCGCAACCCCGATCTCAAGTGGCGGCAAAGCGAAGAGAGCATCGCGGAATTGTCCGCCAAGCAATCGAGCATCCTTGCTGCGGCCGCCAAGCTGGTCAAGATTGGGGGACGTCTGGTGTACGCCACTTGTTCGCTGCTCGCCGATGAAAATGACAATGTCGTGGATGGTTTCTTGGCGGCTCAACCTGGTTTTGTGGAAGAGTCCGCAACTGCGGTGTTGGCTGCGGAAAAGATTACTCTCGACACGGGTAAGCGCCTGCGGCTCGACCCCTTGCAACACGGCACCGACGGATTCTTTGCCGTGGTATTAACGCGCAAGAGTTGATGAGCGACGCGCAATTGGAGGCAATGAATGCAGGGTCTCTTCGATAGCTTTTTGAATTTGTGGGCGCAACCGACGATGCGTTATCAGTTGCTGCTCATTGTTGCGCTTATTGCGCTGGCGATATTCCTAGCCCGCGATTTGCGTCAACACACGCAAGCGCGTTTCGAATTGCGCAACGCGGGCTTGCGCAGGCTGGCGTTTCCGCTATTGAGTATTTTGCTCTTGATGATTGCCCGTTTTGCGGCCCACCATTTTGGCTGGTCGCTGGATATGGCGGGCATCGCAATCCAGCTGCTGCTCGCCTTGGCGGGCGTGCGCATTGTGGTGTTCGCGCTACGGCGCGCGTTTGCCCCCTCGGCATGGCTGGGTAGTTTCGAGAAGACCATTGTCATACTTATTTGGGCTGGCATGGCGCTCGATTTGCTTGGCGTATTGCCGGAATTGATCGATTGGCTCGACAGTTTTTCGTTGCATATCGGCAAGGGCCACGTGACCTTGTGGTCCATTATGCAAGGCGTCACGATCGTGCTGACAACCTTGATCGCGGCGCTATGGCTCGGAGGTTTGTTCGAGGCGCGTGTGATGGAAGCGCCGACGCTGGACAGCAGTCTGAAAGTGGTGCTGTCGCGCGCAGTCAAGGCGGTGATGATTGTATTGGCTGTGCTGATCGGCATGTCGCTCTCTGGTCTGGATGTCACGACGCTTTCCGTCTTCGGTGGCGCGCTGGGCGTCGGGTTGGGATTGGGGATGCAAAAGATTGCCAGCAATTACGTATCGGGCTTCATCATTCTGCTCGATCGCTCCATCCAGATTGGTAATCTCATCCAGGTGGCACCCGAGCAGCGCGGTGAAGTGACTCAAATCACCACGCGGTACACCGTGCTGCGTGCACTCAACGGCAATCACTACATTGTGCCGAATGAAGTATTGGTGAATTCGGTGGTGCAGAACGAAACGTTTGCCGATCCGCGCGTCCGTACCGCGCTGCAATTGCAGGTGGCATACGACACTGACATCGAGCGGGCGATCGGCATCATGGAAGAGCTGGCCAAGCGGGAACCAAGGGTCGTAGCCGATCCGCCGCCGCGCGCTTTTCTTATTTCTTTCGATGACAACGGCATTCGTCTGGAGCTATCGGTATGGATTGCCGATCCGCTCAAAGGGACCACCGAAGTGCGATCCAACATCGCCCGCGCGCTGCTCAAGCGCTTTCGCCAGGAAGGCATCCAGATACCGTATCCTCAGCACGAGGTGCGTATTGTTGGAAGCGCGCCGACTG
>DASUGV010000485.1:0-5859 GCA_036273835.1 Rhodocyclaceae bacterium | reverse complement strand
ATCGCGCTCTGCGACGCGCCAGGTGGTGATATTGAAGTTGGTCCCAATGATCACTTCCTGGCCATCGACACCGACACAAGACTGTTTGTAGACCAGTTGGAAACGTTCTTCTCCAGTGACAGGATTAGGCGAGTGCTCTTCCTTCATCACATTATGACCAGCGAATACTGCGAGGTCTTCGCGTGTCACCATCTGCGCGTATTCGAGATTGCGGAATACCTCTTCCGGTGTTTTGCCCACCACATCCTTGATGTGCTGTTTTTGATGGCGGGCGAATGCCTGATTGACCATCAGATAACGGCTGTTCTTGTCCTTGATGTAGACCGGCTCGGGGATGATGTCGATCAGCTTTTGAACGAAGGCGCGCGTGCGCGCATCGCGCGCCAGACCATCGCGACGCGAACGCCCCTGCGAGATTCTGAAGACAGGCAGTACAAATGCCGACAACGCTGTGAGCAGCAGCGCCAGCCACTCAGGCCATTGCAAACCAAACGTGGCCAGCGCAACGAGCAACGCCGCCAGCGCCGACCAAACAACCTCTCGAAACTCCTTGCTCATTTGTCTCTTTGATTTGTCTCTTTATTGCCGCGCGATCCCTGCACTGGGGAGCGCATGAACATCGGATTATCGACTATTTGCGCTACCGTCTTTAAGCGTCATGCGTTGAACCGTGATCAAAATGGCAGAAACCGAAAAGCCGGAAACGCCAGTCTGTTTTCATGAGCTTTGCCACACCCGGTAGAATACATAATCTCATCCAACGCATGGTCTGTCGCGTTATTCCCGAAAAATTGTTTCCATGTCCAATCTGCTGGCAAATCTTAATTCCGAGCAGCTTGCTGCAGTGACGCTGCCGCCTCAAGCTGCATTGATTCTGGCAGGCGCAGGATCGGGCAAGACACGCGTACTGACGACGCGAATTGCGTGGCTCATTCAGACCGCGCAGGTGAGTCAGCACAGCATTTTGGCGGTGACTTTCACCAATAAAGCGGCCAAGGAAATGCTGACGAGGCTTGCCGCCATGCTGCCCATCAATGTGCGCGGGATGTGGATTGGCACTTTCCACGGTCTGTGCAATCGCTTATTGCGTGCGCACTATCGCGAAGCGGCGCTACCACAGACTTTCCAGATCCTCGACAGCGCCGATCAGCAGGCCGCCATCAAGCGCATGCTAAAAGCGCTCAACGTCGACGATGAAAAATTTCCGCCGCGCGAGTTACAACATTTTATTAACTGCAACAAAGAAGCGGGCCGGCGCGCGCACGCCGTTGAAGCGTGGGATGACTATACGCGGCGGCGCGTCGAGCTGTATGCCGAGTACGATGCGCAATGCCAGCGCGAAGGCGTGTGCGATTTTGCCGAGTTGATGTTGCGCTGCTACGAATTGCTCGAACGCAACGAGCCGATTCGCCGTCACTATCAAAACCGTTTCCGCCACATCCTGATCGATGAATTTCAGGACACCAATGCACTGCAATATTCATGGCTGAAAATGCTGGCGGCCTTTGGCAACACGGAGCCCGCTGCGGTTTTTGCGGTCGGCGACGACGATCAATCGATCTATGGCTTTCGCGGCGCGGAGATCGGCAACATGCGCGACTTCGAGCGCGAATTCAAAGTCGCCAATCTCATCCGCTTGGAACAGAACTATCGCTCGCACGGCAATATCCTCGACGCGGCCAATGCCATCATCGCCAACAACAGCAAGCGGCTCGGCAAGAACCTATGGACCGAGCAAGGCAGCGGCGAGCCAATTCGCGTCTATGAAGCCGTTGCCGACACCGATGAGGCAAGCTGGATCGTGGAAGAAATCCAGCAGCTTGTCCGTGACGGCGCTTCGCGTAGCGACATCGCTTTGCTCTATCGCAGCAACGCGCAATCGCGCATCTTGGAGCATCAATTGTTTTCATCGGGCATCGCCTATCGCGTGTATGGTGGCCTGCGTTTTTTCGAACGGCAGGAAATCAAGCATGCGCTGGCTTATCTGCGGTTGCTGGCGAATCCGGACGACGATACCTCTTTCGCGCGCGTCGTTAATTTCCCCACGCGAGGTATCGGCGCCCGTTCGCTCGAACAATTGCAGGACGCCTCACGTGCTTACAACACCAGTCTCTATGCCACCGTGCCGCACCTCGCGGGCAAGCCCGCGCAGTCGATCGGCGCGTTTGTGCGTCTGATCGAGGCGATGCGTCAAGCTACGCAAAGTTTGCCACTGCCGGAAATTGTGGATCACGTATTGGACGCTTCCGGCTTACGCGATCATTACAAAGGCGAACGCGAAGGCGAGGACCGGCTAGAAAATCTGGACGAGCTCGTCAGCGCCGCAACCTATTTCGTATCGGACGAGGGTTCCCCAGCAGAGGATGACGAGACGATCGTCGGCGATCTGTCGCGTTTCCTGTCGCACGCTTCGCTGGAAGCGGGCGATCATCAAGCGGAAGCTGGACAGGATGCAGTGCAACTCATGTCCGTACACGCGGCCAAGGGTTTGGAGTTCGACGCGGTTTTTCTGACTGGACTCGAGGACGGCTTATTTCCACATGAAAATTCCATTGCGGCCGAAGACGGCTTGGAAGAAGAGCGTCGCCTGATGTACGTGGCCGTCACGCGTGCCAGAAAGCGCCTGTATCTCTCGCTCGCGCAGACGCGCATGCTGCATGGGCAAACGCGTTATGCGATCCGCTCGCGCTTCTTCGAAGAAATTCCGGAAGCGGTATTGAAGTGGCTGACGCCACGGATTCAACGGGGCTTTGCTCAATCGTCACGCGGCAACTACGGTGGGCAATTCGAAGCTGTACCGAATATTTCACCGTCATACTCGAAGGAACGCGACCTCGGCGGCTTCCGGGTGGGCCAAGTCGTCAAGCATGCCAAATTCGGACAAGGTGTGATCGTATCGGCAGAAGGCGCGGGTTCGGATGCGCGCGTGCAAGTAAATTTTGGCGCTGCCGCAGGAATGAAGTGGCTATCGCTCCACGTTGCAAAACTGGAAGCCGCGTAATTTATGCTATTTAGATACCTGCCATGCACAGGTATTTCATTTCGATGTACTCGTCGATGCCGTAACGCGAGCCTTCGCGTCCGACGCCCGATTGCTTGACGCCACCGAATGGAACGGTTTCGTAAGAGATCAAGCCGGTGTTGATGCCGACCATGCCGTATTCCAACGCCTCGGCAACGCGCCACACGCGTCCGACGTCGCGACTATAGAAATAAGCAGCCAGACCAAATTCACTATCGTTTGCCATGACAATGGCATTTCTTTCGTCGGTAAATTTCATCACCGCGGAGACTGGGCCGAAGGTCTCTTCGCGGGAAATCAGCATGTCGCGCGTAATGCCGGTGAGTACGGTGGGCTGCACAAAGCGATCCTTGATGAGTTGTCCGCCGGTGACGAGATGCGCGCCGCGACCTGTGGCGTCGCTAATATGACGAAAGACTTTTTCGACGGCGGCATCGTCGATGAGCGGACCTTGCTCGACACCCGTGTCGAAACCGTTGCCGACCTTGAGCGCGGCCGAGCGTTCGGCCAACTTGGCGACAAAAGCGTCATGAATGCCCGCTTGCACGATGAAGCGATTTGTGCACACGCAGGTTTGCCCGGTGTTGCGATATTTGGAAACCATCGCACCCTCAACGGCAGCGTCCAGATCCGCATCGTCGAATACGATGAAGGGTGCATGACCGCCCAGCTCCAACGCGAGCTTTTTCACTGTTGGGGCGCACTGGGCCATCAAGATGCGGCCGACCTGGGTCGAGCCGGTGAAGGACAGGTGGCGCACGGTCGGGCTCGCACACAAGGTTTTGCCGACTTCGATTGAATTGGTCGCGTCCGACGTCACGACATTGAACACGCCTGCCGGAATGCCCGCGCGTTCGGCCAACTCCGCCAATGCAAGCGCGCATAACGGTGTCTGTTCTGCGGGTTTGACGACGATGGTGCAGCCTGCTGCCATCGCCGGCGAGACTTTGCGCGTGATCATCGCAATGGGGAAATTCCATGGCGTGATCGCCGCACAGACGCCGATGGGTTGCTTGATCGCCAGCAAACGCCGGTCGGGGCTCGGCGAGGGAATGACATCGCCATATACACGTTTGGCCTCTTCCGCGAACCACTCGACGAAAGAGGCGCCGTAGATTACTTCACCCTTCGATTCGGCGAGCGGCTTACCTTCTTCGAGTGTCATCAAAGTCGCGAGGTCGTCGCCATTTGCCAATATCAAGTCGAACCAGGCTCGCATCAACTTCGCGCGTTCGCGCGCGGGTTTGCCGCGCCAGGCGGGCAGCGCGGCGTTGGCGACGGCGATCGCTTGGTTGGCGTGCCCCCCATCCAGATTTGGCACACGCACGATTTCAGCGCCCGAGGCAGGGTCGCTGACCGTGAAACTACTGGCGGCATCGATCCACTTGCCGTCGATATAGGCACGCGTCTTGAGCAATTGCGCATTGTGCAGTCTATCGATTGCGGGGTTCATGGCCTGTAGGATGTCGTACAAGTGGTGCGCGAAATTGTTTCCTCAGGCTACCGCCGATGCCTGCGTAGAAACGGATGCTGCTGCTATTGATTCTAGTGCAATGCGCATCCTTTCGCGACTGTTCGCCAGGTGCAAACGCATCGCTGCGCGCGCAACGTCGGCGTCGCCGCGTTTAATTGCCTGAAAAATTTCAGTATGTTCGAAGCGCACGCGCTGCAAATGTTCGCTGCGTGCACGAGGATTATTTGCATGCATGTATTGACGAGTCGAGGGCGTGGGAACCCGCGATAGTTTGCCGAGCAGGTCGGCGAAGTAGTGATTGCCCGCCGCGCGCGCAATGGATAGATGAAATTCCAGATCGAGGCTGCGTGCACTGCTACCGGCATGCAGACTGACCTCCAGTGCTGCCAATGTCTGTGTCATTAATTCCAGCGTTGCAGGCGTGCGACGCCGCGCAGCGAGCGCTGCGGCCTCCGATTCGAGTCCGATACGGATATCGAGAATGTCGAGCAGGTCCTGGCCCGATGATTGCGCAGCCAATTCCACATCGAATTGCAGGAGTTGAGAAGCGCCAAGGACAAAAGCGCCGCGTCCTTGCTGCGTGGTGATACGGCCGGCACTGCGCAAGCTGGAAGTCGCTTCGCGCACAACGGTGCGGCTGACGCCGTACATCACCATCAATTCCCGCTCCGTGGGAAGACGGTCGCCTGGACGTAATTCACCATGATCGATACGGTGCGCTAGATCCTTGACGACTTGACTAGTCAAGCTGTCGCGCCGATGGTTATTCGTGGATTTCAATGCAAGTCTTATCATGTTTTGCGTTGCCTCTGCCGCCAGCGATTATGTTTTTCGTTCGGATGATAACCTTAACATTTGATAATTCGTCGTACAACAGGCATGACGCGCGTTGGCGTGATTTCACGCAAAAACAAAGTTTCGGTGATGCTTTAAGCTAACGTCCTGACGCCGATGGACGTCGGAAATCATGGCGGGTCTTCGGAAGGCTTCTGATAATCGAGGTCGAATCAAGGTCATCATGGCTGCCTATTTAGGTTCCATGATTGGCTTAGTGGCGCTATGCTCTCGGCACTGCGCTGATGCCAGTACACATTTATGTGCGACGAATAGGAGACTGCAAATGAAATTTAGTGTTCTTAGCGCTTCATTGATGACGGCTGGGTTGTTGCTTACTTCGTGCTCGATGATCGAGTCATGGAGAGCACCTGCGGCCTCTTCATCTGCACCGAAAGTGGCTGGCGATATCGGCCGCCAAGCGCTACCAGCGAACGATGGCTGGGCGGCGGACGGAACCGGTACGGATGGCGGTAGCAAAGCCAAGCCTGAAAACGTATATACAGTCAGCACACGCGCGGATTTGGTC
>DASUGV010000484.1:0-4629 GCA_036273835.1 Rhodocyclaceae bacterium | reverse complement strand
GGAAAGCCGCCGAGCTGGCAGCGGGGCGTGCAGCATGCTGACATGGCTTAGGGCATACAGCCTGACTGGAATTGCGATTTTGGAACAAACCCTGCAAAGCGCACGTTGCACAAGCAAAGGGCTGACTGGGCGAAAATAGCGGTCGATAAATCCTATTTCATCAGCCAGGTAGGGTGCGCTCCGCGCACGCGGTGCTATCAGTCAACGCAAATTTCTACTCGACGTATTATGCCAACGTCGTAGGCGCTTGTTTCTTGCCACGCGTTCGCACGCTTTGCGTGCAAACCCTACACATTATGCTGACTCGAAATACTCCATTACGTAAAGCGTACTCTGTAGGGTGCAATAAACACGTAGAGTGGGCTTGGTGAGCTTACGCATTCCGGTTTAATGTGCCCTATCCACCCTACGCCGGGATACCCGCCTGCGCGAGAATGACCCGTTCACGCAGTCTAGTCGTTCAAATCCAACACACTGGCCCCCTCCTCAGCACCACTCACAACCTGACGGAAGTTGCCAAAGAGGTCACGGCCCATGCCGTATTGCTTTGTCATAACACCGAAAGCCGCCGGTTGGCGTGCGGCGAATTCTTCGGCGGGCACTTCGGTTTGCAGTACGCCGTTTTTGGTGTCCAACAGAATCATATCGCCATCGCGCACGCGCGCGAGCGGGCCCTCGCGTGTGTGCTCTCCAGCGGCTTCCGGCGTGACGTGGATGGCGGCGAGGACTTTTCCCGATGCGCCTGACATACGGCCATCCGTCACCAGCGCGACCTTGAAGCCCTTGTCGAGCAGGTTGGCGAGCGTCGGCGTGAGTTGATGCAACTCGGGCATGCCGTTGGCACGCGGGCCTTGAAAACGAATCACCGCGATGAAGTCCCGATTGAGTTCGCCTGCCTTGTAGGCGTCGATCAGCGCATGTTGGCTTTCGAATACGCGGGCCGGCGCGCGAACGACGCGGTGCTCGGGTTTGACGGCGGATATTTTGACGACTGCCCGTCCGAGATTTCCTTCGAGCAAACGCAAGCCGCCATCAGCGCGAAATGCTTTGTCGACGGGTACGAGAATCGCTTCATCGCCGCTTTGTGCCGGCGCGTTCTGCCAGGTCAAACGATTCTGCTCGTCGAGCACCGGCGTCTGCGCGTAGCGCGCCAATCCCTGTCCCGCGATGGTCATGACATCATCATGAAGGAAACCCGCGTCGAGCAAACTGCAGATGAGGTAGGCCATGCCACCGGCATCATGGAATTGATTCACGTCGGCGGAGCCGTTCGGATAGACCTTGGCTAGTTGCGGCACGCTGCGCGACAGCGCCTCGAAATCGCTCCAGTCGATGACGATGCCCGCCGCGCGCGCGATCGCCACGAGGTGCAAGGTGTGGTTGGTGGAGCCGCCGGTTGCCAGCAGGCCGACGATGCCGTTGACGATGGCGCGCTCGTCGATGACGCGACCGATCGGCGTGAATGCGTTGCCCTGCGCGCAGATGTCGACCGCGCGTTGCACGGCCGCGCGCGTGATGGCTTCGCGCAGCGGCGTGCCCGGCGAGATGAATGCCGCGCCGGGCATGTGCAAGCCCATGATTTCCATCAGCATCTGATTGCTATTGGCGGTGCCGTAAAAAGTGCACGTGCCCGGCGCGTGATAGGACTGCGCTTCGGATTCGAGCAGCGCCTCTTTGCCGACTTCGCCCGCAGCATAGCGTTGCCGCACTTTGGCTTTCATTTCATTCGGCACACCTGAAGGCATCGGACCGCCAGGCACGAAAATAAAAGGCAAGTGGCCGAAACGTAGCGCGCCGATCAGCAAACCCGGCACGATCTTGTCGCAAATGCCCAGACACAATCCCGCATCGAACATGTTGTGCGATAGCGCGACGGCGGTGGCCATTGCGATCACATCGCGCGAGAACAGCGACAGCTCCATGCCCGATTGACCTTGCGTAATGCCGTCGCACATGGCGGGCACGCCGCCTGCTACTTGCGCTGTAGCACCCGCTTCCCGCGCGGCGCGCTTTATGATGTCGGGATACGCACCGAACGGTTGATGCGCGGAGAGCATGTCGTTGTAAGCGGTAACGATGCCGATATTGGGCACGCGCTGCGCCATGATGCGCAGCTTGTCGTCATGTGGGCTGGCGGCGAAACCGTGAGCGAGATTCGTGCAGGACAATTGTCCGCGATAAGGCGAGCCGGGTATGGCCGCATCGAGCCTTGCGAGGTAGCGTGCCCGTCGTTCGCGGCTGCGTGCCTTGATGCGTTCGGTGGTTTCCTGGACTTGCGGATGAATGCTCATGCTGACCTTCTCGCTTGCCGATTGAGGATGACGGATGTAGTTTTACACCATTATTGCTAGCTTGTTGCGCATGCTTTCTGACGCCGATCAAACACACATGCGACTCACTCTACATACGTTCCAGCATAGCAAGTAGCCCGGATGCAGCGCAGTGGAATCCGGACCTTTCGTTGATGTGATACCGACCCGGATTTCGCTACGCTGCATCCAGGCTACGCGATCTTGACGTGCACGAAAATTCTTTATGAGACAAACGCTCCATAGTTTCTCGAATGCAGCCGCATTGGATCGCGCTTTGGCGGATTTCGTTGCTCTACAATTGCGCGACGTCATCAGCGAGCATGGCCGTGCCACACTGGTGGTGTCCGGCGGACGCACGCCTATTGGCTTCTTCGAGCAACTACGCGAACAATCGCTGGCCTGGAACAAAGTCAGCATTACCTTGGCCGATGAGCGCTGGGTGGACGAATCCGGCACTGACAGCAACGCGCATCTCGTGCGCACTCATCTATTGCAAGGCGCAGCCGCTTCGGCAAATTTCATCCCGCTTTTTTATCCTGCCGATACACCGAACGAAAGTGCGCAACACGCATCCAACGCATTGGACAAATTGCCCTCGCCTTTCGATGTCGTCGTACTCGGCATGGGCGAAGACGGCCATACGGCGTCCATCTTTCCCGACAGCCCGCAACTGTCCGCCGCGCTCAACGACAATGCGGCCTGCATCGCGGTCGAAGGCAGCAAACCGCCGCCGCAGCGCCTGACGCTCACCGCGCCTCGCCTCCGACAGGCGCGCCACATTGTGCTGCACATCACTGGCGAAAAAAAATGGCAGGTACTCGGTCAGGCGTTGAGCGAAGAGAGCGTCGAATGCTTCCCGATTCGTGCCATGCTTTGTACGGAACATTCTTCGCGCCATGTCTTCTGGACCCGCTAGCCATTCGATGCCGAATAAAATGACAAATGAAATGTCGACCTACCCGCGCCTCGTCGGCGACGTCGGCGGCACCAATGCCCGCTTTGCGCTGATCGAAGCGCCCGGAGGCGCGCCGGCGCGCATAGTCACTTTGCATAGCGGCGACTATGTGGGACCCGTCGAAGCAATTCGTGCGTATCTCTCGCAAGGCAACCTACCTGCGCCGCACAGCGCTGCCATCGCCATCGCCACGCCGGTGAAAGGCGATGCCATCAGCATGACCAATCATCCCTGGAAATTCTCCATCGAAGCGACACGGCAAGCGCTGGGGCTCGAACGTCTTCTGTTCGTCAACGACTTCACCGCGCTGGCGCTTTCGTTGCCGCATCTGACGAGCGCAGAATTCGTCAAGACCGGCGGCGGAGAAGCGCAGGCCGGATATGCCATTGGCGTTATTGGCCCAGGCACCGGACTCGGTATATCGGGACTCGTGCCGTGTGCTGGTGGCTATGTGCCGATCGAAGGCGAAGGCGGTCACGCCACGCTATCGACGCAATCCGTCGAAGAAGCCGCAGTGCTCGCCGCACTGGCACGACAATACGATCATGTCTCCGCCGAACGCGCGTTGTCGGGGCCTGGACTGCTTGCGCTCTATCGAGCACTTGCGATCGTGCGTGGTGTACCCGCACAGGATCTCGATCCGAAAACGATTTCGCAACATGCCATGCAGAATTCGGACGCACTTTGTGTGGACGCATGCAATATGTTCTGTGCATTGCTCGGCACGGCAGCAGCCAATCTCGCGCTGACGCTTGGCGCGCGCGGTGGCCTGTTCATCGGCGGCGGCATCGTGCCGCAGCTCGGCGTTCATGAAAATGAATTTTTCGCTCGATCTCCCTTCCGAGCGCGCTTCGAGACAAAGGGGCGCTTTTCCGATTACCTCCGGCAGATTCCCACGCTTGTCATCACCGCAGCCTTTCCCACGTTGACCGGCGCAGCCGAAGCGCTACAGCGTTCACAGTCGCGCTCTTAGTTGCTCTTACTTCGTCGCGCTGACTTCATCGTCTGGACTGCGTCGCCGCATAAATGACGCCCGCCGCTATCCAGCGTCAGCCAAGCGTCTCCGAGCAGCGCCTACGAATCCCTGGGAATAAAAAATGCTGTTCTCCCTGGCAGAAAGCCGATGTTGTCCGCTCGATGAGCACGGCGCACCAGCGTTCGCAAAACATTTGCAAAATTTGTCTCAGGAGAAAGCGATGAAAAAAATTCTATCCCCAAAACTTCTACCCGTTGCCCTCGCATTGGCTGTACCCCTCTGTGCCAGCGCTCAAACGACATCGACAACAACCTCGCCCGACAGTGATTACCGCTGGGGCTCCAAATTCTTGCTCGACTACGAACATCTCACGCCGACCGAGCACA
>DASUGV010000483.1:0-4169 GCA_036273835.1 Rhodocyclaceae bacterium | reverse complement strand
CAAACGCGGCAAAGGAGTGGGGATTCGTCTGGGCGTTAAAACCTCGGGTTGTTCAGGCATGGCCTACAAGCTTGAATATGCCGATGTATTAGGGGAAGAAGATCTTGTGTTCGAGAGCTTCGGTGTGAAGATAATCGTCGATCCGAAGAGCTTGCCGTATCTCGAAGGTACGGAACTGGATTTCGCGCGCGAGGGTTTGAACGAAGGTTTCAAGTTCAACAATCCGAATGTCAAGAACGAGTGCGGCTGCGGCGAGAGCTTTAGCATCTGACCGTTTAGTTATTTAAACGGCATCCTCCACGAGTGGCCCTTCGAAAAGGGCTGTGCGCCTATGCAAGTCATCGACTATTTCTCTCTCTTTGGTATGCCTGAACGTTTCGAGCTCGATATGCCGCAGCTCGAACAGGCCTATCGCAATGTGCAGGCGCAGGTGCATCCCGATCGCTTTGTTAGCAAAACCGAAGTGGAACGCCGTGTCGCAATGCAATGGGCTACGCATGCCAATGAAGCCTATCGCACGCTGCGTAATCCATTGAGCCGCGCACGTTATCTGCTGTCGCGACGCGGCATCGAAATTGACGCCGAGCGCAACACTGCCATGTCGTCCATTTTTTTAACCGAACAAATGAGATGGCGCGAAGCTGTCGAGGACGCTGCCGGCAATGCGGGCGAGCTGGAGCGCCTGAGCGATTCTTTGCGAGAGGAAGAGCGCGAGATGTTCGCAAAAGTTCAGCGCGCATTGGACGTCGAGCGCGACGATGCACAAGCGGCAGAAACGTTGCGTCGAATGATGTTCGTTGAAAAACTTCGCGTCGACATCAACGATGCGCGTGCGGTGCTGGAATCCTGATGGCCTTGCTACAGATTTCCGAACCGGGTATGTCCGCCGAGCCGCACCAAGCGCGCATTGCCGTGGGTATCGATCTCGGTACGACCAATTCATTGGTGGCGACGGTGCGCCATTCCTTGCCGGAATGTTTGCGTGTCGATGAATCCGCTTTCCTGCTGCCGTCGGTGGTGCGTTACTTTCCTGACGGCACGAAGGTTGTCGGCGCTGCGGCCGTTGCCGCGCAAGCGGCGGATTCTCGCAATACCATTGCCTCCGTCAAACGCATGATGGGACGAGGCATGCAGGACATGGAGCCTGCATTGCATGAACGCTATGATTTGATCGATGCCGATGGCATGGTGCGCATCAACACCGTCGCTGGTAGGGTAACGCCGGTAGAAGTCTCTGCGGAAATTCTCAAAATATTGCGCTTGCGGGCTGAACAATCGCTGGCCGGCGAGTTGGTGGGTGCCGTCATTACTGTTCCAGCCTATTTCGACGACGCGCAGCGCCAGGCTACGAAGGACGCGGCGCGTCTGGCCGGTCTCAATGTGTTGCGCTTGCTGAATGAACCGACAGCCGCAGCAATCGCCTATGGTCTCGACCACGCGGCGGAAGGTGTATACGCCGTTTATGACTTGGGTGGCGGTACCTTCGATTTCTCGATTCTGCGTTTGTCGCGCGGTGTATTCGAGGTGATGGCGACCAGTGGCGATTCGGCATTGGGTGGCGATGATTTCGATCAGATTTTGGCCGACTGGTTGACGCAACAGACTCATAGCGGCAAGCAGAACCGCGACATCGCGCGCGGTGTGTTAATCGAAGCGCGGCGAGTGAAGGAAGCGCTCACGCAAGAGACAGCAGTCATCGCAAATGTACCGCTCGAAAACGGCGACATATGTTATGTGAATATTGATGCCGAGCGGTTCCAGTTGCTTACGCGACAACTGGTTGAGCGCACGCTTTCGCCAATGAAAAAAGCATTGCGTGATGTCGACCTGAAAGTGAGCGATATCGAAGCGGTTGTGTTGGTGGGTGGGGCGACACGTATGCCGCACGTGCGTCGCGCAGTTGCCGCGTTTTTTGGACGCGAGCCTTTCACAGACATCGATCCTGACAAAGTCGTCGCCATTGGAGCCGCGATTCAAGCCAACATCTTGGCGGGCAATCGCCGTGTAGGTGAAGACTGGCTGCTACTCGATGTGACTCCGCTGTCGCTTGGCTTGGAGACGATGGGCGGCTTGGTCGAAAAAATCATTCCGCGCAATTCGACGATACCGGTTGCCAAGGCACAGGAATTCACTACGTTCAAGGATGGCCAAACGGCTATGGCGATTCACGCGGTGCAGGGCGAACGCGAGCTGGTGCAGGATTGCCGTTCGCTGGCGCGTTTCGAATTGCGTGGCATTCCACCTTTGGTCGCGGGCGCAGCGCGTATCCGTGTGACGTTCCAGGTTGACGCCGATGGCTTGCTGTCGGTGAGTGCGCGCGAACTATCCACTGGCGTCGAAGCCAACGTCATCGTCAAACCCAGTTACGGTTTGGCCGACGAGGAAATCACCGCCATGTTGCGTGCCGGTTTCGACAATGCCAATAATGACATACGCATTCGCGCGCTGCGTGAGCAACAGGTGGAGGCGAAGCGTTTAATCGAAGCCGTCGAGATGGCGATGGTGGAAGATGGCGATCTGCTTGTTGCCGAAGAGAAACAAGTTATCGAGGAAAACATTCGTGAGTTACTGCGTACTTGCGATGGTCAAACGCATCTTGCTATCAAAGCGGCGATCGACGATTTGAGTCACGCCACCGCCAAATTTGCCGAGCGGCGCATGAACGAAGCGATCCGCAAGGCGTTGACGGGCAGCCGCATCGATGACTTGCCAGTATGACGGCCGTTAGGGAAAGAAGATGACCCAGATTGTGGTACTGCCTCATGTCGAGCTGTGTCCGGATGGTGCGGTGATCGAAGCCGAGGCGGGTGAATCGGTGTGCGATGCATTGTTATCCAACGGCATCGAAATCGAACATGCCTGCGAGAAGTCTTGCGCTTGTACGACCTGTCACGTGATCGTGCGTGAAGGTTTCAATGCGCTTGAGCCCGCCGAGGATATGGAGGAGGATTTGCTGGACAAGGCTTGGGGGCTGGAACCGAATTCGCGTTTGTCTTGTCAGGCGTTAGTGACGGCAACGCCGTTGGTGATCGAAATTCCCCGTTACACCATCAATATGGTCAGCGAAGGAAAGCATTGAATGAAATGGACCGATACGCTGGACATTGCGATCGAGCTTGCGGAAGCGCATCCGGATGTGAATCCAATGAAGCTCAACTTCGTTGACCTGATGCAATGGGTGATGGCGCTGCCGGAATTCGATGACGACCCCAATCGATGCGGCGAACGCATCCTCGAAGCGATCCAGGCGGCCTGGATCGAGGAGCTTGAGTAAGCGTCGGTCGAGTATGCTTAATCGATACGGCTGTCCGCCAATTCATTTAGCATCAACCAATACTGGCCGAGTTGGCCGACCGTGGATAGAAAACGCTCGAAATCCACCGGCTTTCTGATGTAGCTATTGGCGCCAAGGCTGTAGGCTTCGTGAATATCCTGCAATTCGCGCGAGGTTGTCAGAATGACGACAGGCAGAAGATTGGTGCGCGAGTCCGCGCGGATTCTTCGCAATACCTCCAGGCCATCAATGCGCGGCAACTTCAGATCGAGCAGCACCACAGCAGGCATGATGGATATATCTCGCCCAGCGTGTCGTCCGGTGCCAAATAGGTAGTCGAGCGCGTCCACACCGTCGCGAGCAACGACGACTTCGTTTCCGATCTTGTTTTTACTGAACGCTCTCAGCGTTAGCGCTTCGTCGTCGGGATTGTCTTCGACGAGCAGAATCGGACGTTCAGATGCCATTTTCCTCTCCTAGAAACACCGGCAGTTCATCTGCCACATCACACCTGCTTGCTGATTGTAAATGCCGCATTGCGCCATATCGCAATCTGTTCATTTCTTAGTTTTGCGGGGCAAAGCAATCTAACCACAATTCTAGAGGTGATTCGGGTTTTTGAGTGCTTGCTCCGATGACATGGGCGTCCACTTGTGCATAAGCCTAAATTTTTGTGTCGGCTTGTCGTTGTATATCCACCGTAGCGCTTACGTGTAGCCGATATTTGTCAGCGATGGGTTTGCTCGCGAGCTTTTGGGATACGTGAGCATTGAAACAAACTAAAGGTTAACGATAACAATATTCGAGGAAATGCGATGTCGCCGATTTCACCCGCACTGCCGACAAAGGCCAATGCCCATTTCCTCAACGCATTGATTGATCTGTCTTCGGAACA
>DASUGV010000482.1:0-2922 GCA_036273835.1 Rhodocyclaceae bacterium | reverse complement strand
AAACGAGTTCTAGACAACGCGATCAGGCAACCAGATGCTGACCGCCATCAACCGGAATAACTGTGCCGGTAATGTGCTTGGCAGCGGGACTGACCAGGAATGCCGCCAGATTACCCACGTCCGAAATATCCACGAGCTGATGTACGGGCGCTTGCGCGGTAGCGCGTTCCAGAAGCTCGTCGAAGCGATCTATTCCCGACGCTGCGCGCGTTCGGATCGGACCAGGCGATATGGCATGCACGCGAATACCGGACGCACCTAGTTCGGCAGCCAAGTAGCGAGAAGTGCTCTCCAAAGCGGCCTTGACTGGCCCCATGACATTGTAATGTTCTACCACGCGTTCGGAGCCATAGAATGTCATGGACAGTAAGCAGCCGCCTTCTGTCATCAGCGGTTCCGCAAGTTTTGCCATACGGATGAAGGAATGACAGGAAACATCCATGGCCAATGCAAAGCCTTCGGCAGAGCAATCCACCACGCGGCCATGCAAGTCTTCTTTTGGCGCGAAGGCGATAGCATGCAGAAGGAAATCGAGCCGTCCCCACTTGTCGCGGATCTTCTCGAAGACAGCTTCGGTTTGTCCGGCCACCCGGACATCGAGCGGCAAGAGAAAATCGCAGTCGACCGCTTTGGCGGTGGGTTCGATGAAAGCGCACGCCTTGTCGTTGAGGTAGGTTAGCGCCAGTTGCGCGCCGGCTGCGCGAAAAGCCGTTGCGCAACCGGCGGCTATGCTTTTGTCATTGGCGACACCAACGACCAACCCGCGTTTGCCGCGCAAATCCACGATGGGCGTATTTGGATTGATCATAAAATTCCTCGAAAATCCGGTCAGGCCGGGCAATAAAGTCCATGACTACGAAATATTGTGCGTGCCGCGTCGAGAGATTCTTCGCTCGGCGACAAAACATCGGACAATTCGTAATGCATATTAAGCGCTTGCCATTTGAATTTACCTAGCTGATGAAACGGCAGGACATCGACGCGCTCCACGTTGCCGAGTGACGCTGTAAAGCGCGCAATGCCTTCGATGTTATCGGGTGCGTCTGTGTAACCAGGTACCAGTACAAAGCGTAACCACACGGGCCGTTGCTGTTGTGCCAGCCGTCGAGCAAATGCAAGAACTGGTTCTACCGGCTTGGCAGTCACCCGCACATGTGTTGCTGGATCCCAGCTTTTGATGTCCAGTAACACAAGATCGATTGCCGTCAGGTCTTCGTCGGAAAGTTTATTGCCGAGGAAACCATTCGTATCCAGCGCCGTGTGCAAGCCCATCGCCTTAGCGCCACGGATGATGTTCATGACAAAACGATCCTGAACGAGTGGTTCGCCGCCGGACATCGTCAGGCCGCCCCTCGCGATCTTCAGAAAGGGGGCGTACTTCTTTAATTCCATTAGCATATCGTCCACGCACACAAGCCGGCCGTGTTTGAGCTTCCATGTATCTGGATTGTGGCAATAGAGACAACGGAATTCGCAACCTGTTGTCCAGAATACAACCCGGACTCCAGGCCCATCAACCGCGGAACCGGTTTCTTGAGAATGCAGGAATCCTGACTGGCCTTCCTGCATCAAGGCATTCAGCGCATGAGAATCAAGATGCGGATAATTCTCCTCGGCTCGCAGCGAGAAGCGGCTGGCTCGTAGCGTTTCTTCCGTGTTCATATGCGGTTCTTTGCGCCTCAAAAGGCGTGGTGGAAAGTCCGGTTGATGACATCCATTTGTTGCTCGCGCGTTAGCTTAATGAAATTCACCGCATACCCAGAGACCCGGATCGTCAGCTGCGGGTAGTTTTCGGGATGCGCCATCGCGTCGACCAGCATGTCGCGATTGAGCACGTTGACATTGACGTGAAAACCCGACGTACCAAAAAAACCATCGAGCGAATGCGACAGATTGACCAATTGGTCGTTGCGCGAAGCGCCGAGCGCAATCGGCACAATGCTCGATGTCATCGAGATACCGTCCTGACAGTCGGCATAAGGTATCTTCGCGACCGACAATGCTGATGCCATAAATCCGAGTTTGTCGCGGCCATGCATTGGGTTTGCGCCTGGAGCAAACGGTTCGCCCTTACGGCGGCCGTCCGGCGTGTTGCCCGTGTTCTTGCCATAAACCACGTTAGAGGTAATCGTGAGCACCGACTGCGTGTGCATAGCATTGCGATAAGTGCGATGCTGCCGCAGCTTTTCCATGAAGGTTTTGGCTAACCAGACCGCAAAGGTATCAACGCGGTCATCGTTGTTGCCGAATTTCGGAAATTCGCCTTCCGTCACGTAATCTGTTACCAAACCGGTCTTGTCACGCACCACTTTTACCTTAGCGTATTTTATTGCCGACAGCGAATCGGCTACCACCGACAGGCCCGCGATGCCGAACGCCATGGTACGCAGAGGATTGTAATCATGGAGCGCCATTTCGATGCGTTCGTAAGCATATTTGTCGTGCATATAGTGAATGCAATTCATGGCATTGACATACGTGCGCGCGAGCCAATCCATGGCGCGGTCGAATTTGGCCAGCACATCTTCCAGCTCAAGATACTCGCCTTGCACTGGGCTAAAAGCGGGCATTACCTGATCGCCGGTCAACTCGTCTCGTCCACCGTTGATGGCATAGAGCATGCACTTGGCGAGATTGACCCGCGCGCCAAACAGTTGCATCTGCTTACCCACGCGCATGGCAGAGACGCAGCAAGCGATTGCCGTATCGTCGCCCCATTCCGGACGCATCAGTTCATCCGATTCGTATTGGATAGAACTGGTATCGATGGACACTTGTGCGCAAAATTTCTTGAAGCCTTCCGGCAACGCAGGCGACCAGAAAACTGTCAGATTGGGCTCGGGCGCCGGGCCAAGGTTATACAACGTCTGCAAATAGCGGAAGCTCGTTTTGGTTACCAGCGTGCGGCCGTCGGCGCTCATA